>JAHRVS010000279.1 GCA_019090565.1 Gammaproteobacteria bacterium | reverse complement strand
CCAAGTACTTCATAAAAATCACGTTTTGACATACGGTCTGCGTCTGGTTTTGTTAATGGGCGACGTTTTTATAACGGCACGAAACTAAAAAGCATGGCTACTCAGCCATGCTTTTATTTGCGTCTATTGAGCACAAATAAAACTACGCCTTCATCAAGATAAATGCGTAGTTTTTTCATCTGACAAATTGCCTCGCCAACTTAAGAGCCCGCTAAGCAGTCATAGCGAGCTAGTCTTTCACCTCTTCAAATTCAGCGTCAACAGCATCACCATGATCTTCGCCTTGCTCAGAGCTTTCTGCGCTTCCAGCACTCGCATCAGCCTCGGCCTGCTCTGCATACATCTTCTGCGCCAAACCGGAAGTAGCTTCTGTCAATGCGGCGGTTTTAGCCTGAATGTCTTCTAAGTTATCGCCTTTAAGCGCCTCTTCAAGATCTGAAGATGCCTTTTCAATGGATTCTTTTTCTTCAGCAGTGGCTTTATCACCCGCTTCTTCAAGGGTTTTTCGCGTGGCATGAACCAGTCCATCACCTTGGTTGCGCGCATCGACCAATTCGCCAAACTTGGCATCCGCGTCAGCATTGGCTTCGGCATCTTGCATCATTTGCTCTATTTCATCATCCGACAAGCCTGAGGAGGCTTTAATAACGATGGACTGCTCTTTTCCTGTGGCTTTGTCTTTCGCGGAGACATTGAGAATACCATTGGCATCAATATCAAAGGAAACCTCTATCTGCGGAATACCTCGTCCTGCAGGAGGAATGTCAGTCAAATCAAAACGGCCCAAAGACTTATTGCCTGTGGCTTGCTTGCGCTCGCCTTGAAGCACATGGACTGTTACTGCCAGTTGGTTATCATCTGCGGTCGAGAATACTTGCGATGCCTTGGTAGGAATAGTGGTGTTGCGCTCGATCAGGGCTGTCATCACGCTCCCCATTGTCTCGATACCAAGCGTTAATGGTGTCACATCCAAAAGCAATACGTCTGTCACATCGCCAGACAATACACCCGCCTGAATAGCTGCTCCCATAGCAACAGCCTCATCAGGGTTCACATCTTTACGTGGCTCTTTGCCAAAAAACTCTTTGACTTTATCTTGAACCATTGGCATGCGAGTCTGACCACCCACCAGGATCACTTCATTAATATCTGAAGCAGAAAGCCCCGCATCTTTAAGCGCTTTTTGACAAGGTGCAAGGCTATTCTTAACCAGGTCTTCAACCAGAGATTCAAGCTTGGCACGAGTGATTTTGATATTTAAATGCTTAGGGCCGCTGGCATCAGCTGTCACGTAAGGCAGGTTTACCTCAGTCTGCTGGCTAGAAGAAAGCTCGATTTTCGCCTTCTCAGCGCCCTCTTTCAAACGCTGCAGTGCAAGCGGGTCACTATGCAGGTCAATACCACTTTCCTTTTTAAACTCATCAGCAAGGTATTCGATCAGTTTAAGGTCAAAATCTTCACCGCCAAGAAAGGTATCGCCATTGGTGGCCAGCACTTCAAACTGAGTTTCGCCATCGACGTCTGCGATTTCAATAATGGACACGTCAAAAGTACCGCCGCCCAAGTCATACACAGCGATGACGCTGTCACCCCGGTTTTTATCCATACCGTAAGCCAGTGCCGCAGCCGTTGGCTCATTAATAATTCGTTTTACATCTAGGCCCGCGATACGCCCTGCATCTTTGGTGGCTTGGCGCTGAGAGTCATTAAAGTAAGCGGGCACCGTGATAACCGCTTCCGTTACGGCTTCGCCAAGGAAATCTTCTGCAGTTTTTTTCATTTTCATCAAAACGTGTGCAGAAACTTGTGGTGGAGAGATTTTATCGCCTTTCACTTCGACCCAAGCGTCGCCGTTATCAGCCGCTGAAATGGTATAAGGCACCATTTTGATGTCTTTCTGAACAACATTATCAGTAAACTTACGGCCCACCAATCGCTTGATTGCAAACAAGGTGTTTTCAGGATTAGTGACCGCCTGACGCTTGGCTGACTGACCCACTAGCACTTCATTTTCAGCATAAGCAACAATGGAAGGCGTGGTACGATCACCTTCACTGTTTTCAATCACTCGTGCGCCGTCACTTTCAAGAATAGAGACACAAGAGTTCGTGGTGCCTAAATCGATTCCAATAATCTTACCCATTATATTTCTCCAAATTTCGAATTCTTTAAACCGTTCCTACCGCGCCCTCAGGCCTCAGGTGGAACATAAATGCTATTTGATTTAGATATTGCGCCAAATACCAGGCTTTCAAGCCAATATCAGTTTTTTTTTGATTTTACCCAACTTATCTTCAAGCAGGTGACTTTGACACCACCACCATCGCTGGCCGAACCAGACGACCACTCAAGGTATAGCCCTTCTGCATAACTGCCAGTACGGTATTCGGTTCACAGTCACCGCTTTCTTGCATGGACATGGCTTGGTGCAAGGCTGGGTCAAAGGGCTCGCCAACAGGGCTAACCACTAGGATGTTGTTGCTATTCAGTACGTCTTCAAACATTTTCAGGGTAAGCGTGACCCCTTCCTGCTGTGCTTTAATTTGTTCGTTATCGGCATCAACGGTAATTTCGAGGCCTCGCTCTAGACTGTCGATAACGGGCAGCAAGTCATTGGTAAAGCGCTCCAATGCAAATTTACGTGCGTTGGATACGTCATTATCAGCGCGACGCTTAATGTTTTGTTCTTCGGCTTTTGCCCGCAATACGGTTTCTTTTTGCTCTTCAATCTGTTCTTCAAGCTCTGCGACTTTTGCCTTAAGAGAATCTATATCATCAAGGGGCGGCACTGCTTCACCTTCAACAGTTTGGTCTTGGTTTGGGTCAAGCTCTTCAACGTCAGGACTACCATTTTCTTCACTTGCCATAGTTAAATTTCCCGCTCAATCGAGTTTGCAGTCAGCAGGTCTGACTGGGTAATTAATTTCAGTGCGGACAATATGGGGATTAAGGTTTTCGATTCAAGGCCAAAATAGACGCTTTCAAAGGATTCTGTGTGGTTATTTTAAAAGCAATTGCGTCAGGTGCAGGTCAATTTCTAAAAAACTTCTATATTTTCACCCCAGAATATCAAATAATTCCTCCTCGCCAACTCTTCAGAGACTGCCATGCTAACCCAGCTAAAAATCAGCGATTTTGCCATCGTTACCAGCCTTGAGCTCCATTACGATACCCAGCTTACCGTTATATCGGGAGAAACTGGGGCGGGAAAATCTATCATGGTGGACGCCCTCGCGCTAGCGCTCGGGGGCCGAACTGACCCTGGCATTGTGCGCTTTGGGGAGAAGAGGGCGGAGGTCGTCGCTACCTTTAACTGTGAAAAAAACCCTCGCGCCCAAGGCTGGCTTGAGGCCCACGAGCTTGATCAGGATGGGGAGTGCATACTGAGGCGCACCATCAACGCCGAGGGACGCTCACGCGCGTACATAAATGGCACCCCTACAACGGCGCAGTCTTTAAGATCTCTCGCTGAACACCTAGTTACCCTACACGGCCAGCATGAACACCACACGCTTCTACAACGTGATGCACAGCGCAACCTACTGGATCACTTTTCATCGTTGCACCCACAAACATTGGCACTGAAACAGCATTTTAAAGCCTGGCAGAACGTCAAATTGGCACTTCAGACATTAAAAGACCAGTCTCGCCAGTTCACCGAGCGCCACGAGTTGCTCAGTTATCAAGTTAAAGAACTGGATGAACTTGCTTTGCAGGAAGGCGAGCTGGATAAAATCGACCAGGAGCATCAGCGACTTAGCAATGTTGATCAGATTCAACAAAATGGCAGCAGTGCCTTGCAGCTCCTAAAGGAAAATGAACAGGCAAATGCCCAGCAGTTACTCGACGCTGCCAAACGGGAGCTCGCCTGTTTCCCGCCTGGTGATGCTCACGCCAGCACATTACAGAATTTGCTTGAATCCATAAGCGTTCAGGTGGAGGAAGCCTGTTTCGACATTGAGAGTTATCTTTCAAATCTTGAAAACAATCCAGAACGCTTACGCTACCTGGATACCCGCATCGGCCTATGCCATCAGCTCGCACGCAAGCACCGCCTGCCGGTTCAAGACTTGAGAAACCTGCATCTAGACTTACGGCGCGAGCTTGATGACATTGATAGCAGCGATGACCGCTTGCAGACGTTGATGGACGAAGAACAAGCGCTGCAGGCCCAGTACCATACGCTGGCACAAACTATCAGCAACATCCGCAAAAAATCTGCGGTAAAACTAGGACGGGCGATTAACCGGCGCTTAGAGGAGTTAGGGATGAGTGGCGCCTCGGTGAGTGTCAGCCTTTTGAGTCAACGGGATACACCCAGTGCCTATGGTTACGAACAAATAGAGTTTCTGGTTACCACCAATCCGGGGCAGCCCCTCAAACCCCTGAGCAAAGTAGCCTCTGGCGGAGAGCTTTCACGTATAGGCCTTGCAATACAGGCCATTTGCGCTGAAAAGTACGCCACGCCAACATTAATTTTTGATGAAGTGGATGTGGGGATTGGCGGGGCAACGGCCAATACGGTGGGCCAGCTGTTAAGAAAGCTAGGGCAAAACTCACAGGTGCTTTGTGTCACGCACCAAGCACAGGTAGCCGCCCAAGCTCACAATCATTACAGCGTAAGGAAGGTAAGCGGCAAACAAGGCACGCATACAGAAGTGATTAAGCTCAATAACAAAGAAAAAGTCACCGAACTTGCCCGCATGTTAGGCGGAGATGAATCATCATCCGCATCGCTGAAACATGCGAAAGAAATGCTCGAGGCCTAATCAATCATTGCCATTAATTATAAGCAGGCAGTCAGCCCTGACAGGCTGCACAATTACCGTATAAGTAATGGCTATGGTTTTTTAGCACATAGCCCATGCCTTCGGCGACTTCATTTTGCCGCGCCTCAATGAGCTCATCATGAAACTCCTCCACTTTTCCACAACTGAGGCAAACGATGTGGTCGTGATGACTGTCATCAGCAAGCTCAAAAACAGAATGCCCGCCCTCAAAGTGATGACGCGCCACCAGGCCAGCTGATTCGAATTGGGTTAATACACGGTATACCGTCGCCAAACCTACGTCTTCCCCCGCTTCGAGCAGCAGCTTATAAACCTCTTCTGCACTGTGGTGCCGGTCGTGGGTATCTCGCAAAGTTTGCAATACTTTAACGCGCGGCAAGGTGACTTTTAGGCCAGCTTTTTTGAGATCCTCGTTGGGGGGAGACATGCTTGTCAAATTCCTCTTAGCGACAATTGAGCTTATGGAGTATTATTGCGTGTACTCAACGCCATAATAATAGGATTCTACCTT
>JAHRVS010000278.1 GCA_019090565.1 Gammaproteobacteria bacterium | reverse complement strand
GTCAACTCTATGGAAAATGGTCGATCGCTTTCACCTAAAAAAAGCGCACCAAGCTTGTAGTTGATGTAAAACATGGGAGCATAGGTAAAAGGGTTGCTGATCCAGACAATGGCAGCGCTTAAAGGTAGGTTCTTGTGAAACCATAATGCTAATAGAGCAGCTAAAAACATTTGAAAAGGCATGGGGAGGAATGCGCAAAAAACGCCGATGAAGGCAGCTCCCGCAGCAGAGCGTCGATTCAGGTGCCAAAGATTAGGGTTATGAATCTGATCGCCGAGAACATGTACAAGCCCCATGCTTTTGAGCTTACTCGGTGATGGCATGTATTGTTTCAGGAATTTTTTTGGCATGCGATAAACACTATAAATATATCCCACGGTTGAAGCCGTTGATTATGCACTTTTTTTAGATCCGAGGCCATATGAGAAGTTATATCCTGCTATTTTGTAGTGGGCTATCCATGATTAATTTCCTAGAGACCATCCCCTCTAAAGACGGGACGTTGGGCTTGGCTGCGATTATGATTACCGTGAGCCTTGCTCTTGCCTCAATACGCTTTCGCCAATTTATCCCAGTATTTCTGTTTTGTTTTGGGCTGGTTTGGGGTTGCTATAACGCCCAAAAGAGAGTAGAGCAGCGCCTTAGCTCCAGCTTAGTAGACAGTGTGCTAAGAGTAAGCGGTGTCATTAGTAGTTTACCTAAACATGGTAATAAAAGCGCGGGTTTTCTCTTTGACACACAATGCATTGAGGAGCTCGTTGCGCAAACTAAAGCTGATGCCCCCAAGAGTCGAGTTTGCGTGAAAGGCCCAGCGCGACTGCGTTTGAGCTGGTATGGCTATCCACGGACAGGTCAAAATACAAGGTTGGAGGCTGGGCAAAGGTGGCGGCTCGACGTAAAGCTAAAGCGCCCAAAAGGGTTATCAAACCCAGGTGGTTTTGATTACGAAAAGTGGTTATTTGCTCAAAATACCGGCGCTATCGGTTATGTGGTGAATAAGGGAGAGAATATCCCGCTTGATGCTTTATCTTATCAAGATGCAGGGCTTAGGGTTCTATTGGCGATGAGGGTGAATGCGGTTAGAGAATCGATTGCCTCGAGTATCGATGGCTCAGGCCAATCACAAGTAGCCAAAGCACTTCTGAAGGCATTAACCATTGGAGATAAACGGGGGGTTGAGGCAAGTTATCGCAATGTCCTTGCTGTCACTGGTACCTCTCACCTATTGGCGGTATCTGGCCTGCACGTTGGTTTGGTATCTGGGTTTGTGTACGCCTTAATTAGATTATTGTTTGGTGTCGTTACCAAGTTAAATCAGGCTATTAGCGCAGAAAAGGCAGCTATTACATTAAGTCTTTTGGCCGCGTCGGTATATTGCGCTTTAGCCGGTTTTTCGCTTCCGACTTTGAGGGCCTGGATCATGCTTGCCTGTTTTTCTTATGGTATTTTGCGTGAAACCTCTCAATCAGCGTGGGATAGCTACTTTGTTTCCCTGCTGATGGTTTGCTTGATTCAGCCTTTTGCGGTGCTGGAACTGGGGTTTTGGCTTTCCTACACCGCTGTTGCGGTTATCCTTTTTGTGATTTCGGGTAGGGTGGGTCGCGGAAACGCTGATGCCCCCAGAGGTGTTGATAGGCTGCATTTATTTGCTTACCAAGCAAGCCATTTAATGAGCGAAGCATGGCGTAGCCAGTGGGCGATATTTGTCGGTTTGCTCCCGTTGTTACTGATTTTTTTTGGGCAGCTACCCCTAGCCTCTCCTTTTATCAATAGCCTCGCGGTTCCTTTTATCGGGATATTGGTGGTGCCCTTTGCTTTATTGGGTGCAATGACTTCTTTCTGGATTTCTCCAGACGGGAATATTTTCTTTTCCTTGGCGGGCGGGGGTGTGGATGTCTTTTGGGCTGCTCTGGCGTCAATTTCTACCGTGCCCTGGTTCACGATTATGCTGCCCGCTATTGATACTACTCTTAGTCAGGTGTGTTTGGTTTTTTTGTGCGGTGTGCTTTTATTACCGAAAAATATCCCCTTTCGCTGGTTTGGCCTTCTATTGATACTTCCAGCAAGTTTTGAATTGCTCCAAAACTCAAAGAGTATGTCAGTGCTGAGGCCGGTTTTGGCGTCGGTTACCTCGACGGAGGAGCTTGCCCTTCAATTTACGGTTTTGGATGTAGGGCAGGGGCTTGCGGCTGTAATTGAAACACCAAATCATGTTCTCGTTTACGATACTGGGTCCGGTTCAAAAGGGCAAAGTGACGCAGGGAGTAGGGTTGTTTCCCCTTACTTAAAAAGTCGAGGTGTGAGCAAAATTGACATGCTGGTTGTTAGTCATGATGATAGCGATCATGCTGGTGGGGCGGTAAGTATTATTGATGCGCACCGACCTGGAGTACTGATTGCTTGGCCTGATACCTTGGGGCGCCTTAGATCAGATCAACTGTTAGCCATCGGTGAGCAAGACGCCTGTCATGAATTTCGTCAATGGAATTGGGATGGGGTTCATTT
>JAHRVS010000277.1 GCA_019090565.1 Gammaproteobacteria bacterium | reverse complement strand
GGAATTAGAGGTAATGAGCGGCAAGTACTTTATGGATAAACAGGTGCATGCCTCATCGAAAGACAGTTATGACCAAGAAGTGGCGGCTAAGCTCTGGCAGCTCAGCCTAGAGCAAACCGGCTTGAGTGTGAATGACGCAATTTCTGCAGCATAGCGAACAATATAGCTAACCGAGAGATCAACGGTGAGTTTTTAAATACTCGACGACGTCTATTAAGTCATTTCTCCAGTCTGGAATGAGCACCTTTAGGCGACTCTCGGTGAGTCGCATAGACAACCTCGAGTTGGCAGGGCGTTTGGCCAGTGTGGGGTATTCGGCAGTTTTAATGGGGTTGACTTTGACTTCATGATCAAGAAGGTTCTGCTTGAGTCCTTCTCGGAAAATATACTCAGCGAATTCACTCCAGGTGGTTTCTGGTGAGCCGGTAAAGTGGTAGGTGCCCCAAGGCAAGTCTTTGTCTCGCTCATAGGCATCGCAGAGACCTAAGAGGCATGCGGCGATACTATGGGCCGAGGTGGGCGCTCCTCGTTGATCCGCTACCACTTTTAGTTCCTTTCTATCTAGCCCAAGGCGAAGCATGGTTTTTACGAAATTGTTTCCTGTACGGCCAAAGACCCAGCTAGTTCGAAGAATAATGTGCTGTGTTAATGCCTTGCGTAAGCATTCTTCGCCTTCCCATTTGCTGGCGCCGTAAACGCTTTGTGGTGCCGCAGGGTCATCGACTTCGTAGGGGGAGGTCTTAGTACCATCGAAGATGTAATCGGTGGAAATATGCAGCATGGGTATGGTGGCTTTTTTGCAGGCTAAGGCAAGAAAGTGCGTGCCATCTCGATTAACCTTGAAAGCAGCATCTTGGTCTTCTTCGGCTTTATCAACGGCGGTGTAAGCGGCAGCATTGATAAGAATATCGGGTTTGTGGTGCTCTACGGCCGCATCGACATTTAGCGCATTGCAAATATCGAGTTCACTGCGGGTTAAAGAGATAAGTTCGTGGTGTGATTCGCCCGCGATACGGTTAATTTCCCAACCTACCTGTCCACCAACGCCGCCGGTTAAAAGTATTTTCAAAGTGCTAACTCGCTTAGCAATAGACCGTTTTGGTCTTTTGCTGAAAGCTGAGGAGCGCCAATCGGCCAGTCAATGTTGATAGTGGGGTCATTCCACATTAAGCAGCCCTCATCGGAAGGGTCATAGTAATCGGTACATTTGTATTCAAAGTCAGCGATATCAGAGAGCACCACAAAGCCGTGCGCAAGCCCTGGGGGAACCCAGAATTGATGTTTGTTTTCTTCGGATAGAATGGCGCCTGCCCAGGTGCCATAAGTCGGAGAGTCTTTGCGAATATCTACAGCCACATCGAAGACCTCTCCTTTGACGACTCTAACAAGCTTTCCCTGAGGTCGGGTTTTCTGAAAATGTAAGCCACGAAGAACGCCTTTAGTAGAGCGAGAGTGGTTATCTTGTACAAAGGGGAGGGCAATTCCTACTAATTCTTGATACCGTTCCGCTTGGAATGTTTCGAGAAAAAAACCTCGTTCATCACCAAATATTTTGGGCTCGATGATTTTAACGTCATTGATGGGAGTCGTTAACACTTTCATTTATGTAATGCCCTTACGCGTAGCCATTTAATATTTTACTCAAGTACTGGCCGTAGCCTGTTTTCTTCAGCGCACTTGCTTTTTTGCTCAGTTGTTCTTTGTCTATCCAGCCATTTTGATAGGCGATTTCTTCTAAACATGCAACCTTCAACCCTTGGCGGTGCTCTACCGTTTGTACAAACTGACTGGCATCGAGTAGGGAGTCATGGGTGCCGGTGTCTAACCAGGCGAAACCACGGCCAAGGATCTGAACGTCTAAGGTTTTATTTTCTAGGTATGCCAGATTGACATCGGTTATTTCCAGTTCGCCTCGAGGGGAGGGCTTAATATTTTTGGCAATATTTACAACCTCGTTGTCATAGAAGTACAAGCCGGTTACTGCATAGTTAGATTTGGGCTTGATGGGTTTTTCTTCGATGCTGAGGGCTCTCCCTTCGTTGTTAAATTCAACGACACCAAATCGCTCAGGATCGTTCACGTGATACCCAAAGACCGTGGCACCATTTTGCTTTGCGGTGGCTGCGAGCAGCTTGGGGGTAAAGTGTTGACCGTAAAATATATTGTCACCAAGAATGAGGCAGACTTGGTCTTCACCAATAAAGTCTTCACCAATCAGGAAGGCTTGGGCGAGCCCATCTGGAGAGGGTTGTTCTGCGTAGCTGAGAGAGATTCCGAACTCGCTGCCGTCGCCGAGTAACTCTTGAAATTTAGGGAGGTCATGAGGGGTGGAAATGATAAGGATGTCACGGATGTCCGCCAGCATTAGAACGGATAAAGGGTAATAAATCATGGGTTTGTCATAGATGGGAAGCATCTGTTTGGATACCCCCAGCGTGATAGGGTGCAGACGAGTTCCAGACCCCCCAGCCAAAATAATGCCTTTGTAAGCCATCGAATAATATTTCCTGTATGGGCAGTTCTATAAATGTACTTTTTGCTATAGCGGTACAGCCCGGTTACGGCTCTATTACGGTCTGTAGGCAGCGCATGGTGCGCAAGCGTAGTACTCGGGGTTTCATGGCGTTCTTATGTCAAATAGGCACGTTATTCGCCAATGCGCTCTAGTTTATAATCTCCCGTTAGAACGCGCTGCCACCACTCTTTGTTATCTAAGTACCATAAAACGGTTTTACGTAAACCCGTATCAAACGTTTCCTGAGGAAGCCAATCAAGGTCTGTTTGGATTTTTTTAGCGTCAATGGCGTAGCGAGTATCATGCCCAGGTCGATCTTTTACAAAGGTGATTAGGTCTTCGTAGGCGGCAACGCCTGCAGGTTTTTCAGGGCAAAGCTCTTCGAGTAGGGCGCAAATGCTTTTAACGACATCAATATTGCGTTTTTCGTTATGACCACCAATATTGTAAGTTTCGCCTATCGCCCCTTTTGCTATAACCGTATATAGGGCGCGGGCATGGTCTTCGACATAAAGCCAGTCGCGAACTTGAACCCCATCCCCGTACACTGGGAGCGCTTTGCCACTCAGTGCATTGAGGATAACATGAGGGATAAGTTTTTCTGGGAAGTGATAGGGGCCGTAATTGTTGGAGCAATTAGTAATTACAACAGGTAAGCGATAAGTACGGTGCCAGGCGCGTACCAAGTGGTCAGACGCGGCTTTACTGGCTGAGTAGGGAGAGCTGGGGTCGTAGGCAGTGCTTTCGTGAAAGAGACCGTCTTCTGGAAGGCTTCCGTACACTTCATCGGTAGATATGTGATGGAAGCGTAAGTTCGCCTGCTTTTCTGGTTGAAGGGAGTTCCAGTAAGCTCTGAACGCCTCAAGCAAAACACCCGTTCCCATAACATTCGTTTGAAGGAATGCCAGAGGCCCCTCAATGGAGCGGTCAACATGGGACTCTGCAGCGAGGTGCATAACCCAATCGGGTTGGTAGTGATCAAAAAGAACACCAATAGCCGGTGCGTCGCAGATATCTGACTTTTCGAAATGGTAGCGACTATTTTTGCTCACAGAGCGAAGGGAGTCAAGGTTTCCGGCATAGGTGAGCATATCGATATTGATAACTCGGTGCTGGGTGTGGGTGATTAAGTGTCGAATTAACGCTGAGCCGATAAACCCGGCTCCGCCGGTAACAAAGATGGTTTTGCTTTCCATATAGAACGATTTCTAGGTTGTGTGAACAAGATATTTCGTTCTGGATTGTAGCAGCTTACGAAGGCGTGAGGATAAGAATATATGCTTAACCAGCCAAGTAGGAGATATTGCTTTTTCGGGGGGGTTCACTATTAGCGACAGGCTGAGGGTCTCCCCCAGAGGTCCAGAGTAAGTCGCTGATATGCTGTGACCCGGTATACCCCGTATTTGCGCTATGCAACACTTCATGAATGGCGATACAGTTGTCGTTATCCAGTGCCGTGCGTAACTGTTTAAGTATGTCGTGCATTTGAGTTGGGCACATTGACTGCTCTTTTGCACGCATAATTTGAGGGTGTTGCGTGCGTTGGGAATTTTTCCCTACCAGCAGTTCTTCGAACAGCTTTTCGCCTGGACGCAGCCCCGTGTATTTTATCTCAATATCCCCATTTGGAAGCGCGGGGCTCTTTACGGTGAGCCCTAGTAAGCGGATCATGGTTTCCGCGAGTTCGTTGATTTTAACCGGCTTCCCCATGTCTAGTAGAAATACATCCCCTCCGCTGGCCATAGAGCCGGCCTGAATGACTAGCTGGGCAGCTTCGGGGATGGTCATAAAGTAGCGGATAACATCTTGGTGGGTCACTGTAACAGGCCCCCCTTTTGCGATTTGCTTTCGAAACAAGGGAACCACCGACCCAGAGGAGCCCAGAACATTTCCAAAGCGAACCATAGAAAAACAAGTACCTGAGCCTTGTTGGGAAAAACCCTGGAGGACAAGTTCCGCCAAGCGTTTGGAGGCGCCCATAATATTGGTGGGGCGCACGGCCTTATCGGTAGAAATAAGTACAAAATCATTGACGCCTGATTGTTGTGCGGCCAATGCTGTTTCATAAGTGCCAATCACATTATTTCTTACGCCCTCGATAATATTGTATTCAACAAGAGGAACATGTTTGTAGGCAGCGGCATGGTAGACGGTGTTGACCTTGTAGGTGTTAAAGATGGCATTCATGCGCTTTGTATTTTGAGTGCACGCCAGCAGAGGGATGATGGCTGTGGACGAATCCTGCTGGTTAATGGAATGGCTGAGCTCTTGGTCTATTTGATACAAGGCCATTTCGCAACGTTCTACCAGGACCAGTTTTTTAGGGTTTTGTTTCAGGATTTGCCTGCATAACTCCGAGCCAATGGACCCGCCGGCCCCAGTGACCAGCACTGTTTTTCGATTAATGCATTTATTGAGCAGAGAGGGGATTGGGTTAACCGGCTCACGTTTCAACAGATCTTCGACGCAAATATCCTGAATGTGCTCAAGCTTGGCTTTGCCTGAAACCAAGCTCTCCATGGAGGGTACCGTTCTTATTCGTACTTCCATGGGCTCAAGTTTGAGAATGATTTCTTTTTTTCGGGCGCTGGTAACCGAAGGCATAGCAAGTAAAATTTGCTGTATATTATGGCGTTTTATGAGTGATGGAAGCTTGTCGGCTGCGCTTACCTTTAAACCGTTGTAGTGCATGTTGCGAATGCGAGTCCTGTCATCAATCAATACCACTGGGCAGTATTTATTACTGCTTCTTAGGCTGGCTACTAATGCAAGCCCAGAATTTCCTGCGCCGTATATGGCGACATTTATTTTTTTCTTCGATGTTTGTCTGGTAATGAGCTGTCTGGCCGAGAGGCGAGTAAGCCCTATTAAGCCCAATGCGATACTGAAATAGATAAAGGGGGAGGTAAATGGAATGGTAGAATTACTGATGCCTATTAGTACCGCGAAGATCAACGAAGAAAAAGAGATCGCTTTCACTACTGTGATCAAGGCCTCGTTGCCCATAAAGCGAACAACAGAATGGTACAATCCCAGTCGCGTAAATAGAGCGACACTGCACGCAGTGGTTATGCCGGCAATAGCAAATGTAGAGCCGGAAAAGATATAGGGTGAATAACCGGTGCTAAGGAAGAAAGACAGTAAAATAGATATAGGTATTAGAAATAGGTCGGCCGCAACCATAAGGGCTTGTTTTATGGGCCGAGGAGCACTAATCATCAAGTCAATGGGTTTCGAATTCACATGACATCCTTTGTCAAAAAATTGAATACGCAGCGGCATGCTTTTTCATTAATAGGGTTTATTTAGCCAATCTGGTCGCGATAACAATTAGCGTATAAGACCTTAATCGCTGGGCCGCTCGTTGATTCAGTGTAGTTGCATAATTTCAAAAAGCTAAACTCCTGCTCGCAAAGGCAGGCTGTACGGTTTAGGTTTCTAATAATTTTTACCTGTGACATTAGTAAATTCGCGTGGAATTTTTCTGAATATAAAGGGGGTTAAGTCGGTCTTCGTTAAACATTGTCTCATCGAGACTGAGCGGAAGTGGGGCGAGGAGCGCTGAGCGGAAGCTAACATCATTGCGAACATCCCCAATCCTTGTTTGTAAGGCATAGTGCCAGCTGTTTGCGCCTTTGATTTGCCCCCATGCTTTATTGAAAGATTTTTTTGGGCTTAAGGGTATGCTTAGACCCATGCCAACGAAGGTGCTATCGGTATCCTTGTAAAAGAGACTGATGGCGGTATCGTCAAACCAGTACTTTAGATCAATACGAAGGCCCCGGTCTTGCTCCCAAAACTGCCCGACGGTAAGGGTTGAAGAAAGGTCGTAGTAAGGAAGGTAATATCGGTAACTGGCCAAATAGCTTTTCTTTGAAACCCCTGTTTCGTAAATGTTTTTATACACCCCAGCGAGTAGGTTAAACCGATGTCTTCCATCGTGTGTAAAATAGCTGGTTTCGTTAATAAGGCTGTGGTAGTCATAGGCACTTAGTCCCGCGAAAAAAGAACTGTAGAATTGGCTGCTCACTTTTAATATTTGCTGAAGACCGTAGTTTTTAAAGGCCGATAACTGGCGGCTGTTGTAAAATACGCCGCTCTCCTCAAAGTCTTCACTTTGATCAACTGACTGTGTATAGCTTGTTGTGGCGATTGCGCCCTTCCATAAGGAGATAGAGGACGTTGCTTCTAAAGCAAGAGAATAATCCCACACCCCAAACTCCGTTGCGACAGCGCTGGATAGCGAGGGAGAAAGGGTAACCCTTGGTTTAAAGCGTTGCAGGCTTAGATCACGGTACTTCCAATCTACGTGTGAGCGGTTTGTTTCAAACCCCGAGCGGATTATTCCCCTGGGACCATTTTTATGCTTAATGAGGTCTGTTTGTAGGGTGAGAGGTACTTTGATCCAGTAGGTGTTAATGCCCTGTTTTGTTAAAAATAAAGTGAGGTGTTGATATTGCCCCGCTACGGTTTGGCTTGCTGTTTTTAAAATACTGGCAACGGCGTCCAGTTCGTTGGCATTAAAGGTGGTGTTTTCTAGCTGAATGGCAAGCTCGGAAGAGCCGGTGCGTGAGGGTATTTTGCCAATGGATATGCGTTCAAAACCCGTTTTCTCTAATCGATGTAGGAGCACTAGCAGCCTGTCATCCGCATCGTTAACCTTGGGGTTTGTGTTTTGGTGAGAGTTTAGAGAGGGGCGTCTTATAGTGTCGAGAGGTTTTTTATTGGCGCCTATTTTTTCAGGTCCTATTTTTTCAAGTTCTATCGAGGACCTTGGTGTCTTTGTCGAGGGATAATGCTGGCCCCCAAGGGGCAGATTTAGAGATAAGCCGTAGAATTGCTTCTGTGGCAGGTCTATTGAATCTTGGTATAAGAGGGCTGTAGCGCTGAGTGTTGCGCCGAGCGGAAGTTGGTTCTTTGGGCTAACAATTTTCGCACCTAGATTGACCGACTCCCCATCATGCTCAGCTATAAGGCTCAACCAGGACAAGGCCTGGATCTCTATACCACCAAACAAACCTTCTAGCCGGTTAATGGTTTGCTTTTTTATTTGCTGCCCCCATCCCATGCTTATTCTTGTGTTTTTAAGTACTTTGCTGGCAACAAGAAAGCGGGTGTCGAAATGATTGGCTGCGCCGCCTATGTCTTGCTGTCCTATCGAGAGGGAAAATAGATCTGATGGTAAAAAAGCCAGGGATATTTTAACGTTGGCAGAGAGGTCTCGTAAGCCGCAGCCGCTGATGTAGCAGTTACTCTGGGTGTCAAACCAAGCGATGCGCCCGCCGACCTCTACAAAAGGCAGTATCCCAATGGCCGTGGTGAGATTGTTGTTATGGGTATACTCATTGTTATGGAAGACCAAGTCTGAATACTGCAGTGATGCGGAGCCGTGTGAAATCTGGGCAGCATTGGGGGTGTTAAGGAGCCCGCTATACCCTTGAAGCGATAAGCTCGTATGTATATCCCTAGAAAATACGCCCTGTGAAATAAACAAAAGCATCACGAAAAGAGTCAGTTCAGTGGGTCGAAATGTTTTTAGTATTGTCATAAGAAAGAAGATTGAGGAAGAAGAAACGAGAATACCCTTTAATTTAGTTATAAACGGATGTATTTTCCAGTTCATTTTGAGCCCTGCTTTTATCGAATTAAAAATATTTTACGGCCTGAAAATCAACAATTCTTATGCTTGTCTATATTTCTTCTGCTACACTATTTTTTGAAAATATTTGATTTTCGCTCGAATAAGCAAGGAGCTATGAGTCAAGCGATTAACTCAATTACCCTCACAGGAACGTGAAAAATATGAAAGCAACTAAAAATATTTCCTTAGTACCTTTGACACTGGCGACATCGGCTGTTCTTTTGGCGGGTTTAAGTGGATGTAGTGATAGAAACCGTGACCTCATAGAGGCATCGGGTGTTGCCATTGATGGCTACCTGCAAGAAACTAACGTTTGTGTCGATATTAATGGGGATAAAGAGTGTTCGGCTGGCGAGCCAAAAGATGTTTCGGATTTAGACGGGGTTTATTCAGTGGGCACATTTAAAACGGGCCCATTATTAGTGCGGCCCATTTTAGGTCGAACTACAGAAAGCCTTAGTCAGGGGGTTGCTGGCTCGGTAGTTACTGACGACTTCTTTCTATCAGCACCGATTACTGCCAAGACCATTACGCCATTGACTACATTGGCACAGGTGGGTATTGAGCATGGCTATTACGCCGACGTTGCGGCGGCGGAAATTGCCCTAGCGGCAGCCCTCAACCTTCCCTTAGATATAGATATTTCAAACTATGATTATGTAGCTCAAGCAGACGCCTCTACCACAGTAGCCGCTGAAATAATTACGAGTTTAATTTCAGAGGGCATTCAAGAGATTAAAGACAATGTAAGTGCTGACTTGACAAGCGATCAGAATGCTCTTGAAACTTCCGTGAAGCTCTTAATTGACCCTAATCTTGGCGGGGGGGTGGGCACATCTTTATTAACGGAAATTGGCGATGCGGTAGAGCTTGTTGTAGCCAGTGATGTAATCATTGCTGATATAGATGTCTCAGCTGTAATAACCACAGTGTCAACGACTATCGAGAATGATGTGACGATTGAAACGGCCTCAGACATAAACATCTCAATCCTGATACAAGCGGTTGAAGATACAGATACAACCAACGAGACCGGTGAAGCAACAGGTGCGACAGGTGCTTCTTCCTAATCGATGGTGAAATATTGAAAGGTCGGATTATCTCGACCCTGCAGACAAACTTGCATAACTGCTAGTTTGTCTGCAGGGCATCTTTAAAAATCCATTGACAGGGTGGTGTTGTCAGTATGGCAGCAGCCTTCTACTGATGACCCTATTTAGAAAGCTGTTATGTTAAGATTAGTACATGTTCTAGTCAGAGGCTAAAGGCCGCTGATCACAGTAGTGTTGAAGTAGGAGAGGGGGGTTGGTTTCATTTTTTTCGTTAAACGGTTCCCTGCCTTACCTTGTCTGCGTATGCCTCCCTTCCGGCCTTTAATCGCGAGTAACCCTCTCTTTAATCGGGCGTTACCTTCTTTGTAACGTTCTCGTCTGTTAGTTTTCCTCTTCTACGCCTATAATCCGCTGCTTGTGTAAACCCCAATATCCTGAGCGAGTTTTTGTATGCGTGGTATAGATGTTGTTAAAGAGCGCCGATCCGTCAAGTATTTTGACCCCAGCCATGTTATGTCTGAGGCTGAGACGGAAGAGCTTCTATCCCTTTCATTGCTGTCGCCCACGGCGTTCAATATTCAAAATTGGCGTTTTCTAGTTGTTGATGATGTAAGTCTGCGCAAGGCGCTTAGAGGCGCATCTGGCGACCAGCTTCAGGTGACAGATAGCTCTCTTTTGGTTGTTATTTGCGCTGACTTGATGGCCTGGAAAAAAGAACCCGATCGGTATTGGCGTAATGCCCCGGAAGACGTGCAGCAAATCATGGTGCCGATGATCAGCGAGTTTTTCGAAAATGATGCCCAGCTACAAAGGGATGAAGCGATGCGATCTTGTGGTATAGCTGCTCAAACGCTTATGCTGTCTGCCAAAGCAATGGGCTATGACTCTTGCCCCATGGACGGCTTTGATGGAGACAAAGTTGCGGAGCTCATCCAATTGCCTGATGATCACTGTATATCCATGTTTGTGGCAGTTGGCAAGGCATTGAAGCCTGCACGAGAAAGAGCTGGGCAGCTACCCTATGGTGAGGTGGTGCTTAAGAATCGGTTTGGGTAAGCAAAACCTTGCTATTGCCATTAAAAGAAAATGCTAAGAATGAGGAGGCCGCATGACTGCCAGATTGATGTTTCAGTTTAGACTACTATGCATAGCCATCGCGCTGGCCAGTTTGTTGGGGTGCTTTGAAACCCTTGAGAAAGAGAGCAGTATAGGTAGTGGCTCATCAGACCGGTCAATTGTTGAAAACAATTTTAACGAAGAAATTCAAACCCTCGAGGCACTAGCATTAACTGGCAGTACCTTGAATGGGCTATGGCTCGTTTTTTATTCGGAGGAGGGCGAAGACTCTGCCGGGACATCATTTGGGCAGCATGCTTGGTCAATTTTGCGCATTAACCACAGTACTGACAGTACCACCTTGACGGCCCAAAACTTAGAAAACTGCAGCACTGACTCCCCTGTTTCCTACCAATATACGGTGGAGGATGACCTCATAAAACCAAGTTCATTCGTGGTTCCAGGCAGTGATTCTATCCTGAATCTATCTGCGACCGCTGATGTAGTTGTGTCGATTGATTCTTCTGGGCGAATACTCAGTTTTGCTGATTACATAAAGTCTGGCGACGATGCAAGCTCTGTCAGTACAGTCGCCCATAAACTCCAAAATGAAATCACAGGGTCTTTCGGTACGATTGCGCTAGAAGGCGTGTCGTATGAGATATCCTGCTTAAGCTATGCCGATGCATGGGTGGAAGCGAGTGGTGATGATATTCGACAAGCTCAGCAAACGGTAAGTGGGGGCGGGCCTAGTAGCTTGGTCTTTTCAGTGAATGAGCTTAAAGATGAAAGCAAGCAAACCGATCAGGATGATGACCTGCAAGTAAGCGACTCCCTGTCGGTGGATATTCAGGCTGAGGGCCTCTCCGAGACATTTAGTACAGTGAGCGCAGAGGGTATCTCAAGTGCGATTACCTTGAGTACTGGGCCAGACCTGAGTTTTGATGCTGTATTTGCACGTTCTGACGGGGTATCAGGATCCTTGAGTGGAAACCTTATTGAGCCTTCCCTGTAACCGACAAACTTGACCTTTTCGTCAAACAAGGCAATATATGCGGTTCAAAAAGTTTGGGTGAGCTGCCGTTTATCCAGATGAAATGGCAAACGTGGCCAACAAGCCTCCTGGAGTAGTGTCGGTTTTGAGTGCACAAAAAACCATCTGCGCCCTATGGTTTTCTATATTAACGTATTAAAAATAAATAAATAAATAAATAAATAAATAACAAATATTATGGAGTAGTTACCGGTATGCCAAGTAAATCAGACGTATTAAAATTAAAGCAAACACGGGGTGCAATTCTAGGGCTTGCTAAGCAAATTGGCGTGGTAAACGGGTTGAAAGCCGGTGTCAGCACGGCGTATCGATCTGTGGTCAAAGGGCAAAACCGCGGGCAAGCATTTTTTTCCTCCTATTGGGATGTCCTTGGTGAGCGAGAAGCGATTGTTTGTGATGGCAAGCGTATTTCCTTTGCAGAATTTAAGGACCGCAGCTTTCGTTTAGCCAATGCCTTGACCACACTGGGCGTCCAGCAGGGTGATCGAGTTGCTGAGCTGCTACCTAATGGCCCTGAGTGGTTTGAGGTGATGTTTGCAACCGCTTTGACCGGTAGGAGCATGCCGATGCTTAATTGGCATTTGAAGCCCCATGAGCTTCCTCCCTGTATTAATAAGTCAAATGCGACAGCGCTAATTATTGATGCTGCATTTGTTGAAGCGGTTCTTAGTATAAAAGACCAGCTTACAACGGTGAAACATTTTATCGTTGTGGGTGACGATATCCCAGAAGGCATGTTGTCTTACGATAAAATAATTGCCGAATCCGATGCATTTGACCCAGCCGGCAGTTTCGGTCTGTCAGCGACACCCTATAGCGGAGGAACGACAGGCACTCCGAAGCTACTGAACATGGACGAGATGGCTGACATCTTGAGCGATGACTCAGATGGCAAGCGTCGAGGAGCCACCAAAGATGAGGCTTCAGCGCTTGCTCTAATGCAACTAGGGGCATTTTATTGGTATAAGCTAGGAGAGTGTAAAGATGCCATTAGCGGCAATATACGCTCTATGATTCCTGGCCCCTTGTACCATGCTGGTGTGCAAGTAGCCGTTTTACCCTTCTTTTTAGGAGGTACTGTTGTCCCTTTGCCTAGGTTTACACCGGAAATATTTCTTAAAACCATTCAAGACGAGCGTATAAACTGGACCTTTGTGGCCCCTACAATGCTAGAGCGCATTTTAGACTTGCCAGAAGAAGTATTGGGCCGCTACAACTTGAGCACAATGCAGAGTCTTATTTGTGCTGCGGCCCCGTGTCCGCCCGATGTAAAGCGAGGCATTAATGCTTTGTTCCGCCGCCAAGGTGCGAAAAATGATATTTTCATGGAATACTACGGCGCTTCTGAAACAGGTCTGATTTCAGTGCTCGTTCCAGAAG
>JAHRVS010000276.1 GCA_019090565.1 Gammaproteobacteria bacterium | reverse complement strand
TTTTTGACCTCGAAACTAATCCCTTGGAGAGCTTCAACGCCACCTTTATAGCGTTTTCGGAGGTTTTTAACGACCAAAGCATTTGTCATATTTGGATAGAACTCCTAATCAAACACAAAAATATCACGGCGGTAGAGCATAACTTAACAGGCCTAAAAACGAGACTTAAAAGACTCAATTGATGAGTGCACACACCATTTTATTCGTTTGATTCCGCCTTGTACTTGATTCGATTCAACAAAGACCAGCAGTCTGTTAAAGCACCTTATTGGCATATCTGCCTCGCCATAACCAATGCACTTCGCCCTCATCAAACCACAAAAATGCGCCTTCCATCATCCATGGCCAGTGTTCTTCTGTCACCGACTCCTCACCAAACAAGTAATAGATAAAGGTCGCCAACACGGTATCGTGGGTAACAAACAGGCTCATCTGGCCAGGCAAACCAACGTTTTCATACATCAACTGAAGTAAACGCTGTGTCCCTTGTGCTGCAGAGATTGTACCTTCTATTGCTTCGTTAATGTGTTTATTTATAAAGCCACGAGGCCCCTCTGACAAATAAACCGGCCCTGCTTTGCTAAGGTCTTGCACATAACAGCCAGGCTCTGTCAGCATCATATCCATCTCAATACTTGCTTCATGCTCGGCACCGCTTAACATGTGATTTGCGGTATCAATACAGCGCCCAACAGGACTGGAGTATACACGATGAAGGGGGCGACTAAGCTCCTTACCCCAGCAACGTGCCAATGCGACACCGTCCTCTGTTAGCGGAAGCTTATAACTGACAATATCCCCTTTGGCCGCTTCTCGAATAGAATGACGAGTAAGCAGGAAAACATGCTTATCTTCTGGCAATCTTTCCAGCATTCCCATTTGCTCGGGATGAAGGTGATCCAACATGGTGGCTCCCCAAAAATAAAAGTGCTCCAATAGCAGTGCATAAAAAGCGGGGCGGATAGCCTTAGTGCTCATCCCTGTGCCGACCAAGGGAACTGTATGCGAACTTACACAAGGAGTGTAAAGATCAAACTGTAAGGTACCTTTAAAAGCAGGCCTTTTAAACGATAGCTGCGCCACCGGTTAAGGTGCCTGCAAAACCGGTATGGCGCACATAAGCGCCGCACCCGAATCCTCATACATGCCTTATACACTGCAGCAAATACTGAGACAAACATAGCACAATATAGTCAAACCCGTTTCTTCCCTGCTACTATCATAAGAGTGCACTTAAGCGCACCAACAAGCGCTCTTCACCCCTTTTATCTCCGCTCTGAAATTTTTAAATTATGCTCGATATTCACATAGACGACTTCTGCAAAGACAGCGCATTATCTCTAAAAATTCTCTATGATGCCTTCCCTTGTAATTCAGACTTGCTGGTTGATCAAATCATTGGCCCTGACGAGCTGGATGACTTTGGCCTACATAGCCGTAGACACCAAGCGTGCCTCGCAACAATGCTTTGGCTCGCTGATGAGGGCTTAATTCGGTATGGAGGGCTGATTCAACAGGATGGTGTCGACCAAGCAGTATTGACCAACGCTGCATTCTCCTTATTAAGCTCACCCAGCCAAGTTGAACTCATTGAGACCGATGATGCCTCAATTCAGCTGCCTACCGCTCAGGAGGAAGGGCTTCATTTTGCCAGCCAAATTACCGGGCTTATCCCGACCCAGTCTTCCCAGAAAATACGCACATTGATGCTCTGTTTTTTCGCCAAACATTCAGAATCTCAGACTAATCACCGCATTTTGTAGTGAAACAACTTCAGGCCAGAGTCGGCGTTTTTCTCATTAAAACCTTCTGCAAAGGGCAAACGATCAACAAGCTCTGCCTGAGGACAGAGCGATGAGAAATGGTCTGTTAAAAAATGACCGCTGAGGTAAGGCGCATTTAGGCAGGCCAAGATATCCCCCCCCTCAACGACAAACTCTGGCAGCCGTCGAATCATTTTCTGGTAATCTTTTTCCGCATCAAAGCTCCCTTTTTGCCTTGAGGGTGGATCAATCACGACAATATCATAAGGCCCCAAGCGATTAATCCTGCCCCATGAACGCAAGATATCCAACTTCAGGTATTTAACACGGTCACTCTGAACCCCGTTACGGATATGGTTCTTTCGTCCCACCGATAGCGCCTGGCTGCTTAGGTCAATATTTACGACGCTCTCTGCACCCGCCACCATCGCCGCCACAGAAAAACTACAGGTGTAGGAAAACAAATTTAAGACCTTTTTCCCTGACGCACGCGCTCGGAGCCAGTGTCGCCCACTGGACATGTCTAGAAAAAACCCATGATTACGGTTTGCCTGTAGGCTTAAACCAAACTCCTCTCCACATTCCCGCGCAATGTGTTCAGACTTTTCTGCGCGGTGGGCAACACCCTCAGATTGCCATAATATGCATACAGGGCCTTCATTGATAAACCGCTTCTGAACAAAAATCGTATCGATCGCTTTTGGGTTAAACAAACCATCGGCCCAAAATGTTTGCTGTAACAGCTGCGCCAATAGATCAAGCAACCAGCTCTCACCAGGATCCCGGTACAAAGTAATCAACACCACCGGATGAAAAAAATCGATATTGATAAAATCTAAACCGTCATACATTCCCCCACGGCCATAAAAAAGGCGCCGGCTGTCGTATCGCCCTATCGCAATGTCATCCGACAGATTAAGCAAACCAGGGCTCATGAGTGTGATCAAAGTAGTGGGTGTTTCTATCATGCGATCATTTCTTCTAAAACAGGCCAAATCGAGGTTGCGATATCCTACCTAATCATAAACCACTTAGGTAGGACCTCTTGCTCTTTCTCCCAGTACACCCAACAACCCATACGTACAGCACTGCTTAAAATAACACTGTACAACCATACACATTAAAACTAGAATAATATCCGGCACTGCTAGATCGCCCCAAGGAGAATCAACCATGCTAAAACCCCTCACTAATCGCCAGAATGACGTATTAGATTTCATCAAGGATTTTAATTTTGAAAACGGCATTTCACCAACTCGCAGTGAAATTGCTATAGGCATGGGGTTTCGCTCTAAAACGGCGGCAGTCGACCACCTTAAAGCGCTGGAACGAAAAGGATACATTCACCTTCATAGCGAAACATCCAGAGGCATCCAACTTCTGCAGGGCACCGATGAATTGCCTATTATTGGCAGCGTTGCTGCAGGCAGCCCCATTGAAGCCATCGAAAATATAG
>JAHRVS010000275.1 GCA_019090565.1 Gammaproteobacteria bacterium | reverse complement strand
TTTTCAGTTATCGTTCAACCAGCTGTACATTTTTCAAACTAAATCCTGCAATTGTAAGGCACTCCACATGCCCAGCTCAGCATCAATCCAAAAACAAACCGGCTTTTCTCTTATAGAAGTGCTTGTTACATTACTGATCATGACACTCGGAATCGTTGGCGTTCTTAAGCTGCAAACACAAAGTCTCAAATCCAATCAGCGCGCGCATTTTCGTACTCAGGCCGACATTTTAAGCAAAGACATGCTTGCCCGCATGCAGGCAAATTCCAGGGAAGCAAAAAAAGGCTCCTACGTCGCGGACTCGAAGCCTGAGAACGCCCCTGACTGCCAAACCCAAGCCTGTAATGCCGCACAGTTGGTCACTTGGGATCTCTATCAATGGTACGAACAAATCGAAGATAAGCTCCCAGCAGGCAGCGCCACACTGGAAACAATAGGAGGCGACAACCAACGCTACCTTGTTTCACTGCGCTGGGATGATCGACGCGACTCTGAAATTTTAGATACCCAAGCCTGTGGGAACGAAAGCGGAAAAATGTTGTGCTGGGGAACGGTGGTGCAATTATGAGCACAGTTAAAACGCGCTCACCCGTGCGCGCAATAAGGTACAAACCATCAATAAGGGGCTTCTCTTTAGTTGAGCTTATGATCTCCCTCTCGCTGGGCTTATTTCTTAGTCTTAGCGTAATTCAAACCTACCTCACAACCCTTAAGTCAGACAGAGTGATATTCGCGAGCACTGAAGTACAAGAAAACGCGCGCTTCGCACTACAGGTGCTTGAAAAAGGGCTTCAACAAGCCGGCTATTTTTCCGATATCACTAACGATAGAGAAAGGTATTTCAAATCGAATAATTTCCAATGGCAAAGTACCGTTTTTACCAACAACAACGCTCTACAAGGTTTTGATGACAGCGAATCCCCGATTGAAAACCAACCCGCCTCCGTTGAAGGTACCGACCAAGTCTTTCTTCGCTTTATGAGCGACCAGCTCGTTTCTGGGGAGGGTGCACCCTGGTATGACTGCAATGGCGTTACCATTCCTGAGAATACGGCCATTCAGTTGGGTTTCTATATTTCGACCGACACCCGTTCACTCATGTGCATGAGTGAACTCCCTGGTAATGCTGATGGCACGCCCGCTGACCATCAGCCATTGATTAGCAACGTGACAGGCTTTCAGCTCCTTTACGGCGTAGATAATTCTAATGACGGCGCAATCAATCAGTATGTCGATGCACAAGATGTGATAGCGGTAGGCGGGTGGGACAACGTCAAAACCATTAAGGTGAGCCTTGAGCTAGCCGCATCTGCCTCGACGGCAATAGAACCTAAGCTGTTCGAGAAAATCATCACCCTAAGGAACATGTAATGCGCAATACTACCTCCCTGACCTCAAGCCCACAGCGTGGCTCTGTATTGCTGATTTGCCTTATTTTGCTTATCGCCGTTACCTTACTGGGAATTTCCTCAATGAATACCACCATGGTGGAGCATCGAATTGTTTCCAATACGCGCAGTCAGACCTTGGCGCTAGCGGGCGCTGAAGCCGCGTTAAATGAAGCCGCTGAGATGATTCAATCCCAGTCAGGGCCTCAAAATCGTGACGGCCTCCGGTTAGGGGATATTCAGGAAAATGATGCCATTACCGATCGATCAAACTTGAATGCCTTGGTCAACAACGTTACCGTCAACCTCAATGACAGTGGGCCTGTGAGCATCCCTCTATGGGGGAGCGGCGCTGTCACCAACAACCCAAACTACCTTGACAGCAGCAGCAGAAAGGACTGGTGGGGCAACAGCGCAAACACAAATGGCTTATCGAATAACCTATCCAATAGCAGTAGCAACCTTGAAGAAAACAACTACCACCTCGCTGAAAACCCCCGCTACGTTATCGAAAAGGGGCAGTTCATTCCTGACGACCTAAGCCCCGGCGCAATGGCTGAATACCGTGGCCGTCAAGAGTTTATTGCTATTTCCCGCTCTACAGGCAGCTCTGAAAATATCGAATCAAGCCTTCAGGCCACCGTTGTCACGCGATTTCGCTAAGGATAAAACATGTTTTATTTTCTTGCCATGCCTTTACGAAAAATACGAAAAATAGCGCCCCTGCTACTTATTCCGACCATTGCCAGTGCAGACCTAACCCTCGAAAATGAACCGCTTTTTTTGAGTAACTCCGTCGCACCAAACCTTGTCATTAGTTTTGATGCAGGGAAAAACATGGTTCGCGGATTTTTTCCTGATAGCATAAGTGGTTTCGCAACTGGGCCTGAAGCTAAATCCTTCGACTACAACCCCATGGCTTACAACCCAAACCACACCTACTTGCCAGGGCGCGACAGCAGTGGAGCGCTGCTTCCAAATGCCATTTTTACTGCGGCAAAGCTCCCAGTGAGCACCACCACCTCCGGCAATACATACACCGTTGATGTCTACAATACCGATGTCCCTACTACCAATCTCAGCACCCAATTTAGATTCCCCTGGGACTTGTTTTCGACCGACTCTGTCCCAGAATTTGCT
>JAHRVS010000274.1 GCA_019090565.1 Gammaproteobacteria bacterium | reverse complement strand
CAGCCGTTGAGGAAGCCCTTTACCTTGCCAATATCGCGTCAGAAGTCACTCTCGTTCACCGCCGCGATGCCCTTCGGTCAGAAAAAATCCTACAAGACCGCCTGCTGGCCAAAGAGAACATCAAGGTTGAATGGTTTCATACCCTTGACGAAGTACTGGGGGATGACCTTGGTGTGACGGGAATGCGTATAAAAAACACCCAGAACAACGAAACAAAAGACCTTGATCTCGACGGGGTTTTTATTGCTATCGGTCACCTACCCAATACAGCCATGTTTGAAAACCAACTAGATATGGAAAACGGATATATTAAAATCCACTCTGGACAAGAAGGAGGCGTCACGCAAACAAGCGTAGAAGGCGTTTATGCTGCTGGCGATGTGTGTGATCACATCTATCGTCAAGCCATCACGTCTGCAGGATTTGGCTGTATGGCTGCACTTGATGCAGAGAAGTTTCTTGATGAGCAATAATTCAAAAGCACTCATTAGCCTTAGCCGCAGCCAAAAATGTTAGAGATCCCATGGTTATCAGAAGATAGCTATGAGTTCCCTCCTATCGACAGCGCAATGACTGAGCCGAATGGGCTTTTAGCTGCCGGCGGAGATCTCTCCGCCGAGCGCTTAATCGCAGCATACAAGCAGGGCATATTCCCGTGGTACGAAGAAGACCAGCCTATCCTATGGTGGTGCCCAAGCCCTCGTTCCGTTTTATTTCCCGCTGAGCTAAAAATATCAAAAAGTTTAGCTAAAACACTGCGTCAAAACCGCTTTGATGTGCGCGTTGATACATGCTTTGAAGATGTTATTCGCCATTGCGCCGCTCCCAGAGAAGAAGGTGGCGGCACATGGATTACCGAAGACATGATCCAAGCCTATTGCCACTTGCACAGGCTGGGTGTCGCCCACTCCGTTGAAACATGGCAGAATGGGGAGCTCGTCGGCGGCTTATACGGCATATCCATTGGGTGTATTTTTTTTGGCGAATCCATGTTTTCCACCAGAGCAAATGCATCGAAGGTCGCATTCGTACATATAGTCAGGCACCTCCATGAAGCTGGCTTTCCAATCATTGATTGCCAAGTGGCCAACCCTCACCTAGAAAGTCTCGGTGCCACAGACATTCCTCTGAGGTATTTTAAGCAAATCGTCAATGCCCATATTTATGAAGAGCCTGGAGAAACTTGGCTCGCCAAGTAATTCGCCTCAATTTGCAATCTTAAACTTATATTATGACCCAAGCCGCTCAAACTAAATTTTTCATTACACCCAGCCATGCTTGCAGCTATATCGAAAACCAGCAAGCAACCACTCTCTTCCTCGACCCTCAAGTAAGCCCTAATCCGGAGTTATACCATTTGCTGAGTGAGCAGGGGTTTCGTCGCAGCGGCTCCAGCTTCTACAGGCCCCATTGCGCTAGCTGCAATGCCTGCATCGCAGCCAGAATCCCAAGCACTCTTTTTAAGGCAAATAAGCGCCAACGACGGATCTGGAATAAGAACCAAGACCTCGACGTTTCCATTGTCGCTCCGGCCTTCACAAAAGAACACTATGAGCTGTATGAACGGTATATCTGCGAACGCCACCAAGATGGCGACATGTACCCCCCTAGCGAAGAGCAATACCTTTCTTTCCTTGTACAGGGATGGTCGGCTCACGGTATGTTTGTGGAGTTCAGAAAAGAAAACCAACTTTTGGCCCTTGCCGTGGTAGATAGACTGGAAAATGCCCTCTCAGCGGTCTATACCTTCTTCGACCCAGACCACTCCAACCGCAGCATAGGCAACTATGCAATTCTTTGGCAAATTGACTACTGCCGGCAAAATCAGTTGCCGTTACTGTATTTAGGGTATTGGATAAAGAATTGTCTCAAAATGCGCTACAAATCTGATTACCGCCCTTTAGAGCTTCTCACAAATGGGCAGTGGCTATTGGTTAATTAGAGGGTCTATCACGATATACTTTGCTTCCCGAAGAGAAATGGGGCAGAATTCGCCCTCGAAAAATAAACTACATTATCAGACTGGTTTAATTTAATGGCGAAAGAAGAACAAATCGAAATGGAAGGCACGGTAATCGAAACTCTGCCTAACACTATGTTTCGGGTAGAGCTGGATAACGGCCACATTCTCACTGCACATATCTCTGGCAAGATGCGTAAGCACTATATTCGCATCTTAACAGGCGATCGCGTTAAGGTTGAAATGACGCCTTATGATCTTTCAAAGGGCCGCATTAATTACCGCGTTCGCTAACCACTGTACATTGAGGTAGCTGTGAGGCCTGTACAAATTTGCCGTTAGTCGTACTGACGGCCACCGGACGGTGGACAAACGCCTCAACAAACCTCTTTTGAGACACCAAAACTGCCCTCCGCTTTGCTGGCTGCCCTCTATCGTATGATGTGAGGGGCGCTTAACGGTGGACTTTAAAGTAAACTGACATCGCACTTCCACCCCACGTCACTTCGTTCAACCTCGTAGAAACCGCCTCTCCATTTGCAAGATAGAGTGTGTCCACCCCATCTTTTGCAAGCCAGGATTCAGCGCGATAACTTACACCGACCACGCTCTTATTGGCCTTCGCAAAGCTCAATTCATAGGCATAACTCAAGTCAAACACCCACCCCAGCCCCGTCGCATTATGCTCAAAGCTCTTCGGGTGCATGAAACTATCTCTTAAATTCCAATTCGCTTCTGCATAATAAAATGCAGAATGAATTTCACTTTGTACTTTAAGCTTGTGCCGCTCACCCTCCCAGGAAAGAGCGGCGCCCACCCAAGGCCCTTGCCACTCACTTTGATAGGTGCTATTGAGTCCCTTAATCGGTGAACCACTCATCACCCCTGATTCAGGCTCAACTCTTACTGCATTTTGTTTACGAACAAACTGATGGTGCAGCGAATAACCAGCCAGCACATCTGCTGACAGCGTTTCATTACTCACCCAGCGGTATCCGTAAGCCAGGCTATAGTCCGCCACATAGTCCCCAGTATTACGAGACAAACTACGACTATATTCTTTTGTTTTATTGTCACCGCTGTAGTCCGAATCTCTTGTTTCGCCACCTGAAATGGCACCTCTATTTACCCTCAAATCTACAAACGACCCATC
Organism: Gammaproteobacteria bacterium; assembly: GCA_019090565.1. Taxonomy (GTDB): domain Bacteria; phylum Pseudomonadota; class Gammaproteobacteria; order Pseudomonadales; family UBA3067; genus UBA3067. The sequence continues at coordinate 2,544 of JAHRVS010000274.1, read as the reverse complement.
TAGCAGTCCTCCAAGAAAATAGAAGTGACTTTGAACCTCAACCCCTCTGATCTGCAAACCCTCGTAAGACAGCTCAGACAACACGTTTGGTGCTCGCTCGCCACTCATGTCGCTCGCAATACTCCAAGATAAATTTGCACTCCTCTGAGACAGACCAAATGAAGAGTCAAAGGAAACCCGCTTCCACAGAGAAATTCCGTGATCAGCGCCGCTATTCGCAGCACCCCGCTGACTATTAATTTCTAGTGGGATTCGGCCAGATGGGGAAAAACTAACAATACCTTCCGACGGCGAGTGATCCTGACCAGAGTCACCCAGCAACGCCAGCTCAAATGCCATAGATCTTAGCGATGTATTTAAATTGGGCACATTGGCGCCAATAGTGCCCATATCCAAATCGCGAGGAACGCCAAAAACCATACCGCTTAAGCACAAGCCAACCGCCGCCGCAACAACTGAATTTCTCATATTCATCCTTGAATGCAGAATTAGCCACTACGTGCTGGCTTCCCTGCCAAACGCGCTCAAATATTCGAATAGAAGAAGCCAACCTCAGAAATTCGACTCGCCACGGCAGTAGGCTTAATAACAAATACAAAAGCATCAATTAGCCCGACCGCGGTGTATCCACGCCCCCCTTCCAACAACCGATGCCGGTTGATTCGGGCATTGCAGGTGTTTTTACGGAGAGCCAACAGCTCCACGCGAAATTCAAAAAGAAGTGAAAGCTCCGTTATTGGGCAAAGTACGGTACGCACCCCAAACACACGGTCGAATCACGATACTGAAAGCTTAGGTGGCTTACTCAGCACAAGTCGTAACAAACCGTTACGATTTGTACCCACAAGCACCGAACAAAGGGGGCAGGAAGAAGCAAGAAGCCTTAGGGCAGACGACTTAACTTAGATATTCGATTAAATGAGGGGGTAGTCACTCAGAAAGAATGAAGCCCACCCCTGTTTAGCGGGATTTTCAACCAAAACCCCACTCTTATTGTCTATAAGTGACAAAATGACGTTAAATTCAATAATGTCGCTAATAAGCATATGTTTTCACGATTCTTTGCGAAGTTTACAGCTGGCGATGTTGTCGATTATGGCCTTTTTGGGTTACTGTTGTGACGAACTCCTGCCTTGTTATAGGTTGTAAGACGCGAGTTATTGGCACTTTAGGATGAGAGCAATAAAAATAAAAAATCAAAATGGATGAAACTTATAATGGATAAATACTCGTCAGCAGAACAGACCATCTCCCTTAACCCGGTAACGATACCGAGCCTAATTAACATCGCTATTAAACACGGCGTTAATGCCAATACCCTTTTAAATGATGTAGGGATTTCAGCCGAAAGTGTCACCGACCCCAAGGCGACCCTCACCCTAGGGCAACTTGATGCGCTTTACAGTGCCTGCGGAACCTCAATGGGAAACGCCGCCTTTGGCCTGCAAATGGGGCGCATCACACGACTTGACTCTCTTAATCTCGTTGGCTCGCTCATCGGTACCGCTGATACGCTCAACCATGCCGTCGATCACTACCGTAGATTTAGAGAACTTCTCCACCCATTTATGGACATGGGCATCAGCGTTCACGGAAAAGAAGCTGCACTCATCTACGCACCAACTATTGCAAACGAAATCACTTTAAAACCCTATTACTGTGAAATGTTTTTGAGCGGCATCGCTAAGATTTTTTCAGAATTAACGCGAAAACAGCTCAAAGTAACCCGCATGGAATTTTCCTATCCAGACCCAGGTTACGCCGATGTTTACAGCGAGGTTTTTGAAGCACCTATTTTTTTCAATAAAGGCCAGTCTGCTATTATTTTCGAATCATCCATCCTTGATCAGCCTCTTCCTGGAAGATACCCAGAATTAAACGAAAGCTTCGAGATTCAGGCTGTGAAATACTTGATGGAACTCGATAGATTAAATAGCGTTGAGTGCCAGGTAATACGTTATTTGCAAGAAAATATGGGTATAAGGCCAATCTCAATGCAAGATGCTGCACGGCGGCTAAACGTTACAACCCGCACGCTTCAAAGAAGGTTGAAAAAAGAAAACACCTCTTATGTCAGTATCCGAGAGTCCATACGGTTTAAGCAAGCTCAGCTTTACCTCACCGAGACAACCATTAATATCGATGAAATTGCATCGCGCCTCGGATTTTCTGAGCCCACCAACTTTTACCATGCTTTCAAAAGATGGGCGGCAATCTCCCCTGGCGAGTACAGGCGTGCAAACAAGCAAGTTCGACCAGAAGCTGAAGCTGAAGCACTTACAGCCTAACGCGTTATTGAAAATCACTGCGCCACATTAGATACGAAGGCCAGATTAAGCAAAAACACGGCTTTTGCGCATAAAAAACGAACAATGCATACCCCGTGAGACGTACTGGTTACTTTGAAGCTAATTTCAACGTCGTGCCGTATAAGCCGAGTCAATAGCGTTACAGCAACCTGCTAAACGAACTACCCCCCCTTGTTCCTGTCTCTTATACACATCTGACGCTGCCGACGAACTCTAGGGTGTAGATCTCGGTGGT
>JAHRVS010000273.1 GCA_019090565.1 Gammaproteobacteria bacterium | reverse complement strand
CCCACCAGCATACCAACAATACCCCAAACGATTGTCATAACTGTAAATTGGCGCACCACCCCAAGGTTGTACTCAGGCTGAGAAAGTGCTGGCTGATTCATCTTGGCAATGTTTCCTATTGTTGATCAAAATTGGGCAAAGGGCTGACGAGTATTTGGCTGTTAGCACATCCAACTATAGACTGAAGGTGTTATAACGCGCCATTATACACGTACCCATATTAAAAAGAGGGTGTTTCGAAAAGCTTTTGTGCCTTGATCATGCTTTTTAGGTTTAGTGTCTCTAGAAAGACACTTCACACGCGATAGCTGCGTATAACTTCGTGCTTAAATCCCCATGTGAGTCTTATGCGTTGCTGCTCGCCAACTTGGTGTTTAGCAAAGAATAAGTAATAATTTTAGATAGAGTTAGGGTAAATTCAAGTTACTAGAGTGATTCCTCGTGAGGAAGTTGCTCGCGGCAGGGTCGTTTTAACGTAAAAGTCTTCACTAGGCTTCATTAAAATGAAGCAGCCATAGCAATATTTAGTAAGTGCGTCTCCCAAATCAACAGAGCGCTGTAGGCAAACAGTAAAAAATAAAGAAATTGCTCAACGCGAAAGGCTTTGAAAATAACAAAGTTTTTATGGATGACCAGAAATATGATGCCAAGAGAGGTCAGGGAAAACTTGGTTGTCATGAAAAAACCGTACCCCCTCTCAATGGCTATTGCCATGATGTGGTTTTCTTCGCTTCCACCAAGCATCAGTAGCTGTTGAGTGATGAGGCTATCAAAAATTGAGAGCAATGAAAGCAGAATAGTTACCAGCAGCATATCGGCAGAATACCAATCTACATAACTGTTTTTATGGCTTCCTTTCGTAGCTGAGAGTCCGCGTCGCGGCTCATACCCTAAGTGCCGATAGTTCAGTGAAACGCTGGCTCTGCGTCGCTCCCAGTGTTTAGTGGCATTGGGTGAGAAGAAATTATATTTTTGAATCAACGTATATCCCCACCCTTAAACAATTATTGTTGTTGGTTTTTGTTACAAAAAAATAGTTTTTTATAACCTTTTGGCAGGGTGAAGTTTATCAGTATGCACCCAATAGATCGATGAAACAGGGCTGGCGCTACGTTACAAATTGTAATTTGCAGGAGGGGGCTTGCTGAAGTTGAAAAAGGAACGCAGGGGGGGCTGTAAAGTGATAAGAAATAGAACGTCACCCTAAAACCAACCATTTCAGGCGGGGTTGCCGGTCTGAAATGGTTGGATTTAGGGCATTAATGTAAGCTTAGTGTTGCGTGATAAAATGACTTATTTAGAAGATGCGCTATTAATATGATCAATCACCTCGGCAATTTTTTCGAGGTCTTTTTCTGAAAGAATACCAGCGGTGAAGCTTAAACCTAATACTGAGAGTAAATATTGATATTGCGCATTCGAGAGATTCCTAAGCGCTTGGTAATAGTTCTTTTGTACCGCGAGTACATCTAAAACTGTTCGATCACCTAGGTCGAAGCCAACCTTTGTTGAGTCAAGTGAGCTGGTCGAGGTCTTTACCGCCTGATTGAAAGCAATAACCTGGGAGCGCGCGAGGTCCACAAAGAGAGACCCTTGCCTTAACTCAAGCTCGACATTGCGTTGCTTATTGATCAAGGCCTGTTTTTTAGATTCAACTGAATAGGACGACTGCTTTATGGTCGAGTGCATAGCGCCGCCGGTATATAAAGGAACCTTCAGTTCTACGCCGACTGAATAAAACTCCGTTTCGCTATTCGTTTCTGAGAATGCACTAGCATTTGAGGTGGCTTCACCTGCGGCAGCAAAGGCGTTTATTTTTGGTAAGCGCCTCCCCTTTGCTTGTGCTAAGCGAACTTTTGCCAAAGCATGGTCAAGTTTGGCAAGTATCAGCGAGCGGTTAGCTTTCATTCCTGCTTCCAGTAGTTTGTCGTACTTGGGAAGTTGTAATTGGGGCAGGTCCAAGGGTAAATTGCCGCGAATACGCTGAAGGTTTGTGTTTTCTTGCCCTGTGAGTGTTTTTAGTTTGTGCTGACTAACACGCAGCTGGTTCTTTGTAGCAATAACCTTGGTGCGAATAAGGTCGCGTGCGGCTTGTGCTTCATGGGTGTCGGTAATGGTTACTGAGCCAAGCTCAAATGCTAGCTTTACTTTTTGTAGCTGCTCTACGATTGCTCTTTCTTCTGACAGCGCTACACGAAGGTCTTCTTCAGCAATGAGCGTGTTGATATAAATATCACCCACTCTAGCAATAAGAAGCTGGTTAGCAATATCAAACCCAACCTTTGCCTGGTTTACTTTTATCTTTGACTCAGGAATCTTATAAATGGAGTTAATGTCAAATAACGGTTGCATTAGGGCGAGAGTAAAGCCATGAGAATTATAGTGTCTCGGCCCCGTGCCTATGTCTGAAAAAGGGTCGGTGGATCCGCTGGGCTCATTGACCGTATCACTGTCATTAATTTTTGACTCAGCACTTAAAGATATTTTGGGCAAGAACAGAGCACGAGTTTGTGCGCTGACTTCAAGCTTCGAATCTAATCTGGCTTTAGCAGATGCCAGCGATGCATCGTGCTTTTTCGCTAAATTGTAAACATCTATGATAGAAAGCTCTGTGGGCTTATCAATGTTTACTTTGGCGACAGTCGTTGTCGGTAACGATATAAACAGCACAGAAATAAGTGGAGCGACAAAGCGCTTCTTTAAAGTAAAACGAGGCATATTTCTAACTTCCATTACGCTGAACAGTGTCAGTGTTTTATTTTCAAATATATTAAATAAGTTTGTTTATCAATGCTGCAAGCACCGGTGATAGTTTGTTGCCAGTGCTTGCAGCATATTTTATTTATCTTGACTAGTAACAGCCAGAGCTTTTTTTTCTGCCCGATGCACAAACCAGTTTTGCCACAGCGAGTAGACCACTGGAACCACAATAAGTGTCAGCAACGTTGAACTTACCATGCCGCCGATAACCGCAACGGCTAGGGGGCCGTTGGTGTCTGAACCAGCTCCAGCGCCCAATGCAGCGGGGGTCAGTGCTAAAATCACCGACAGAGAGGTCATTAGGATTGGGCGCAGTCTGATAGGGCACGCCGCTAACAACGCCTCGTCTACTCCCATCGCCCTTTTATCCCGATACTGGTTAGTCATATCAATTAGCAAAATGGAGTTTTTAGACACCAGTCCAATCAATAAAATCAAACCAATCATTGAATACATGTTCATGGTATGCCCGGTTGACCACAGAAGTACGATCCCTCCAATGACAGCAAGAGGCTGGGCAAGCATGACGATGACAGGTTGAGAAAAAGAATTAAACTGGCTGGCGAGAACCATATAGACCAGGATTAAAGACAGCACCAGCACCATGGCAAGCCCCTGGATGGATTTCCCCATCTCTTTAGCTTGTCCGAAAGGTTCGAACGAATAACCCGGAGGCATTAGCCCATCTGTGGCTTCAGCAATACTATCCATGGCGCTACCAAGTGGGACAGTCGGTGTTGCATAAAACTGCGCTGAATACTGCATATTATATTTACCAATGACGGCGGGTCCAATTTGCTCCTTGAAGCTAGCCACTGTATCAAGGCGAACCATTTCCCCTTTGCGTGTTCGTAAAAATATATTGCTCAGGTCGGCAATGCTACCTATTTCCGAAGACTCCGCCTTTAGGCGTATGTCGTAGCGTTCACCACCACTGGAAAAGTCATTGAATTTAGCGACATCAAAACCACCGGCAAGCACACTGATTGCCATTGCAACATCGTTCGCAGAAAGCCCCATGCTGGCAATTTTATTTCGGTCGAGGATTGGAATCAACTGTGGCAAATCAAGCTGTAAGTCCGTATCAATGTTGCCTAGCCCTTCGACGAGAGCCAGTTTGTTCAATACTACGGCGCTAAGCTCTGCCACTTTATCAAGTGACGGGCCTTTTAATACTAGCTGTAAGGGTTCTCCGCGACTTCCTCCTAGTGCGGCGACACGGCTTGGAAAGGCCATAATGCCGGGTATCTCCGCCAGTGACTCGGCGAGTAACGGAAATAACTCAGCTTGCGTAATAGAGCGATCTTCAACGGGAAGAAGGCGAACATAGATCGAACCAGCATTCACGCCTTTTCCGCTGGTACCGATAGCTGAGAAGTAGCTGGCGATCGTTTCATCGTATTGTTCTAGTACACTTTCAACGGCTTTGAGCCGATTAACGGTGTAGTCCATGCTAGAACCAAGTGGAGCTCGAAAGGTGATGGTTAATTCACCTTCGTCAGTAGGCGGCATAAATTCTTTGCCAATGGTTTTGAAAAAGGTTCCGCTGGACCAGACAGCAAGGACAGCTACCGCCACCACTTTCCAGCGATGATTAAGGCTTCCTTTGAGTGTGGAGGTATAGAGTTTTTCCATTCCAATGAAAAAGGACTCGATAAAGTTATAGATCGGCCCGTGCTTTGCTTCAGCTTTTAAAAAACGCGCACAGAGCATTGGGGTTAGGGTTAACGCAACAAACAGAGAAACGAGAACCCCCAAGGTTACGACGACAGCAAAGGCTATAAAGAAACGCCCGATAATGCCATCCATGAAGATAACTGGGGCAAAGATTGCTACCAAACTAAAGGTTGCAGCCAATACCGCAAAGCCTACTTCCTTGGTGGCTTCGATGGCTATTTCAGTGGGGTCTCCATCGGGGTTCTCTTCCTGATGCCGGTGAATATTCTCTAGGACCACTATGGCGTCGTCCACAACGATGCCAATGAGTAGCAGAAGTGCGAGAAGAGTCATCATATTAAAGGTGTAGTCAAAACTGTACATCACCACCACCGCACCTAAAAGGGAAACGGGGATGGCTAGAGTAATAATCACTGTGGCACGTAAACTTTTTAGAAAAACAAAAACAACCACAGCGGCGAGCAGTGTTCCCAATG
>JAHRVS010000272.1 GCA_019090565.1 Gammaproteobacteria bacterium | reverse complement strand
TTTTCGGCTTCGTCCCAGACAACGGAGTATTTGCTGTCGAGCATGTCTTTGCTGATCTCTTCACCGCGGTGGGCGGGCAAGCAGTGCATGAATAATGCCCTGTCAGCAGCGTGCTCCATTAAACCCTGGTTGACTTGAAAGGTGCTAAAAGCCGTGCGGCGCCGTGCTTGTTCATCTTCTTGGCCCATGCTTGCCCACACGTCGGTCACCACTAGGTCGGCATTTTTAACGGCGTCTTTTGGTTTGGGAATCAGGGTTACATGGGATTGGTTCTTTCGAACCAACTTATTATCTGGCTCATAACCTGCTGGGCTGGAAATATTTAACTGGAAATCGAAACTGGTTGCGGCATTGATGTAGGAATTACACATGTTGTTGCCATCGCCAATCCATGCCACAGTTTTTCCTTTAATGCTGCCGCGGTGCTCGGTAAAGGTCTGAATGTCGGCCAAAAGTTGGCAGGGGTGAAAATCATCGGTTAGCGCGTTAATGATGGGCACATTAGAATGCTGTGCAAATTGTTCGATGGTCTGGTGTGCAAAGGTACGAATCATGATGATATCCACCATGCGTGAAAGTACGCGTGCGCTGTCTTCTACGGGCTCACCCCGGCCCAGTTGTGTGTCACGGGGAGATAGAAAAATGCTGCTGCCTCCTAGCTGCGTCATGCCCGCTTCAAAGGAAACCCGTGTGCGCGTGGAGGATTTCTCAAAAATCATCCCCAGGGTTTTGTGCTTGAAGGGTTCTTGCACAAGGCCTGACTTATGGGCTTTTTTCATTTCGATCGCGCGGCTTGTTAGCGTATTCAGCTCGGCAGGAGTAAGGTCTTTTAGAGTTAGAAAATGTCGTACAGGCATGCTGATGGTTCCGTGATTCTACTATTTAAGCAAAAAAGTGCTTATGAGAGTGGTCAGTTTTTGGATAAGCTCGTCGGCTTCAGTATTACTCAATACCAGTGGTGGGAGCAAACGTATTACGTTGCCAGCCGTGACATTGATAAGTAGACCTTTTTCAAGGGCCATTTCAACGAGTTCACCACAAGGTAGGGTTAGCTCTATGCCTATCATTAAACCTTTGTGGCGAACCTCCTTTACTTGCTCAAGTTCGGCAAGTTGGTTGTTTAGGCTGTTGTATATACGCTGCCCAAGTTCCTGTGCGCGTTTAACTAAGTGGTCTCTTTCCAATGTATTTAGCACGGCCAGAGCCGTTGCACAGCCAAGGGGACTGCCGCCATAAGTTGAGCCATGAGAGCCCGGCTGAAACAGTTCCTTGGCTTTTCCTGCGACTAAGCAGGCACCAATTGGGAAGCCATTGCCTAAGCCTTTAGCGGTAGTGACCACATCAGGAAGTATCTTGTTGTGTTGGTAAGAAAAATAGGCGCCGGTTCTTCCATTGCCTGTTTGAACTTCATCGAGCATTAACAAACAATCATGCTCATCGCAAATTCCTCTTAAAGCATTCAAATAATCATTTGCAGGTATATTTAGGCCGCCTTCTCCCTGGACTGGCTCGACGAGAATGGCGACGATGCTAGGGTTGTTTTTTATAATGGCGTTTATGGCTTCTACGTCATTGTAGGGTGCTCGTGTTAAGCCTTTCATTAATGGCTCGAACCCAGCTTGCACCTTACGGTTGCCTGTGGCACTTAAGGTCGCAAGTGTGCGGCCATGAAAGGCGTTCTCCATCACAATGACGGTGGGGACCTCGATGCCTTTTTTATGGCCATGTAGTCGTGCAAGCTTTATAGCCGCTTCGTTTGCTTCGGCTCCCGAATTGCAAAAGAATGCGCGGGACATGCCTGAAATGTGACACAGGCGCTCAGCGAGTTCGGATTGCTTGTCAATGTGATACAGGTTCGATGTGTGTACAAGCTGAGATGCTTGTTCCGTGATTGCTTGGGTCACAGATGGGTGGCAATGCCCGAGACCACAGACACCAATGCCACTCATGGCATCGAGGTACTTTTTGCCCTCTTTGTCTGTAAGCCAGGCTCCTTTTCCTTTTGTGAAGTGGACAGGGAGCCTGGCATAAGTAGGGATCAATGCGTCGGTGGTCATTTTTATAGCCTTCCATGAAATAAAATAGCGCTGTAATGCGCGAGAACGGTGAAAATGTTTGGTTTTTGGTGATAGGTCAAGAGTGGGCTTGGGTACTGTAATCCCGTAATCTGCGGCAAAAACAGAAATGGCAGCGTTAGCTGCCATTGATTCCTTGATGATAGCTATAATGCAGCGCCAACGCAATTGGCGCCACCTGCAGGCGATAAAGCAATCAATTTTACGGTCAATTTAAGGCGTTGAAATCAATACTTTGAACCCACATAAATAGTATGGCTAGAAAAGTGAAAAAATCGTATAAAATAGGCGTTAAATAACCACAGGTAATTTAGAGGTAGCTATGGACATTATGCAAGTGATTGACGATCAGGTTAAAACGAACGACGTAATCCTATATATGAAAGGGACGCCTCAGTTCCCACAGTGTGGATTTTCTGGAAGGGTCGTTGAAACACTGGGGCCTTATGGCGTGCCATTTGCCTATGTGAACATTCTTGACCACCCTGAAATTCGGTCAAACCTACCAAAATATGCAAATTGGCCAACGTTTCCCCAGTTGTGGGTAAAAGGAGAGTTGGTGGGTGGTTGTGACATTATTATAGAAATGGCGCAAAGCGGCGAGCTTGAGCCCATGCTTAAAGCTGTCGGCGGTGAGGCGCCTGCTGAGTAAGCTGGGCAGCGGTACGGTCGTTGCTGTCGGGCAGTGACCTGTAATTGGTGGCTTGCCCGTAGGATAATTGAGACTTAAAACCAAGTGCGGACATCATTGAAAATGAGTGCTTTTTTTCGATGACGTCTGATGGTAATGTTTCATGCAGAAAAATCTAGATTGAATCTGCTTCTTGTCGTCGCATACTGTAAAAAGCGTCACAGAGAAG
>JAHRVS010000271.1 GCA_019090565.1 Gammaproteobacteria bacterium | reverse complement strand
AGCGCTTCCAAAGTGAGTGTTATATCTTTATTTCGATTAAAAAAAGCAATAATATCCCAGTTATCGTTACTGCTAAGCGACAGCCAATTGTGCTCTAGGTCAACCTTTAAATCCTTCGGATCAGCACCACCCCCACCTTGAAGCACTGGCTCCTTTGGCCCCAGCTCTGTTCGGTAACGCGCATTCTTCATATTATCCATATCAAGTGATACTTCGATATCAAGATAACTCAATACTGACGCTGCCTTGGGTATAGTAACAAAAACGGGAAACTGCGTGCTGTTTTCAGTGATCAACACACTCGCGCCAGCCTGAATAACATTCACCCCCAATATACCAATAGAGGCGTCCATTTCAATAATAGTTCGAACCGGACCATTTTTAACGGCAACAATGTCACTCGGGATAAATTTGTTATGGACTGTTGCTTTGATAAAACCGAGCTTGGCGTTTACACGCAACTTCATCGTATCGAGAATCGATTTATTTGCTGTGAACCCCTCATACATAAAGTCACCCCATTGCAATAAATTATCGGGGTCAACCTGAAGTGAATAGGCACTTGTTTTTATAAGCCCTGTTTCTTTATCAAAGTGGGTATAACGCTTTTCACTACGCGAATCATTACCTTCAACTATATAGGCGTAACGAGAATGATCACCAAGCTCAACTTCCACCTCATTTATCATGATACCTGGCACTGCCGCCAACTGTTCAGCGGATGCCTTCATGGTTCCTGCGTCCTTCAACATAAAGGCCAGCTCATCTTCTTCGTCCAATACATCTTCTGTACCAGTAATCGCCAACGAACCTCCGGAGGCATAGAGGAAACCACCTTCATTTCGCTCATCAAACTGATAGGGTATCGGAGACAGCTCCCCATCTTCAACAACCATCACTGAGTAGTCTTTAAGCTCCTTACCAATAAGGGCCGGCAACTGCTCACCACTAACGACAGCCACTTCAATCGACCGCGCGGGTGAAAGCTCATTAGCGGATAGAACTGAGGGAGAAATAAAAATAGAAAGGGATAACAGCTTAATAGCGACACTCTGTCGCTTAATGCTAGAAACAAACATACTACACTCCTGTGACTTTATTTTATTATTATTTTTAGATCTTTATTATTAAGCGTTTAATGCTTTAATTATTAAAGCATTTTTGCGCTATTTTGATAGCCTGAAATCGTGCTTTTACTAGACAAGACTAACTCATACCACACGTCTGATGCAACCAGCAAGGTACGGGCTATCACAAACCTGAAAAATGGTTTTTTACCAGCAGCCAAGGAGGCCAGAATAAACAACTCCGCATGAGGGAGGTAGAGCAGGACAAGATTGAAAGAACCGCACACTCGAAAAGGCACGTCTTGTTTAACGACATTGGAGCCGCTTTAAACGATATAACTCCTACCTAAAAAAATATGCTTTGCGCCGATCAAATCAAGATCAAATCAGAACTGGCTCAACGGAAAGAATAATATCAAACTTACTTTTTACTTTTTCAGTAATCTTTACAATGGCACGCTCAACATCCACCCCGCTGGCCACCCCGTTATTAACCAGGACAAGCGCCTGCTTTTTATAAATACCCACCGGGCCGATACTTCTTCCTTTAAAACCACAGCGCTCAATCAACCATCCAGCAGGGATTTTATACCGACCATGGTCCAACTCAAAACTCTTAATATCCGGAAATATTTCCTTTAATTTCAAGTAGTGTGACTCCGTTATCGTGGGATGCTTAAAGAAACTGCCTGCATTGCCAGTTTCTTTTGGATCAGGGAGCTTTGTACGTCGCACTTCGCAAACCAAGGCGCTCACATCCAGCGCAGTGGGGTTATTTATTCCACGACTATCCAAACCTTCGCGCAAGCCTGCATAACCAAGCACTAGGTGCGGCTGTTTGAGCAAACGAAAAAATACAGCAGTAATCACATAGCGGTTTTTTAAGCTCGATTTAAAGCAACTATCACGATAAGAAAAGCCGCACTCTTTATTCTTGAACGTACGCACCTCCGCTGACTCGACATCGATTGCCTCGACATGCGTAATGAAATCGTTTACCTCAACCCCATAGGCACCAATGTTTTGCACGGGTGCAGCACCCACGCTACCAGGAATCAATGATAAGTTCTCCAAACCAAAATACCCATGGGTTAAAGTATATTGAACGAACTCATGCCAATTTTCACCCGCGCTAACCCTCAGACAAACAGCTTCATCATTTTCAGAGAGTATTCTCACCCCTTTATTCCGAAGGCATACGACTATGCCCGGGTAGTCTCGCATAAACAGAGAGTTACTGCCCTCCCCTAGGAAGACATGTTCATTATCCCTAAAAGTTGGCGACTTTAATAACGCTAACAGGGATGACTCGTTTTCAATTTCGCAAAAAAAACGGGCCGTTGCAGGCAGGCCAAACGTATGGCGCTCCTTCAATGAGATGCGTTCTTTTATTTGGATAATAGAGGGAGCCCTTAAGTTGTGTACCCCACCAGAGGCAGGCTTCATTGCAGACGCCGTTGCTTAATAATTTCATCAAGAAGTCCGTCAGAGGCTAGCTCCACGAGATCAAGCACATGTGAAAACCCCTCTTCGCCGCCATAATAAGGGTCTGGCACATCTACTTCTGCACCACCGCCATAGGGCAAAAACAAAGCCACTTTATGAAGGTATTGCGGCAGACAGCTCTTTCTTAGAGAGCCTAGATTCTCGGCATCCATTGCGAGAATGTAATCAAAATCTGAAAAGTCGCTAGCTGTGACCTGCCTAGCCCTCAGACGGCTGAGGTCGTAGCCCCTCTGTTTCGCTTCGCGCTGAGAGCGTTTATCCGGAGGCTGGTTGATATGATGCGCAGCAGTGCCAGCTGAGTCGACTTCAAAAGAATGCCCTAAATTTTGCTTGGCTACTTTATATTCAAAAACTGCATGAGCAGTGGGAGAACGACAAATATTACCAAGGCAAACGAATAGAACTTTAACCATGACTTATCACTTGAATTTTTTACTTATGGGCACCTCTAAAAATGCACTTTTCACGCGATAGCTGCGTCAGCTCCGTACTCGAATCCTCGTGTATGCCTTATACACTGCGGCTCTCCGT
>JAHRVS010000270.1 GCA_019090565.1 Gammaproteobacteria bacterium | reverse complement strand
AATTAAATGTTTACTTGCGTGCTGCCCGAGAACTTACCCAAAAACTAGACCACGAGCCCTCTGCCGAAGAAATTGCGGAATTGCTTGATAAACCGGTCGCAGATGTTAAAAAAATGCTCGGCTTGAATGAGCGCGTTGCATCGGTTGATACCCCTGTCGGTCCTGATTCAGATAAATCTTTGCTCGATACCATTGCTGATACGAAAGCGGCAGACCCTGCTCGGGCTTTGCAGGAAGATGACCTTAAAAACAACCTTGATTACTGGGTCTCTCAGCTTCCTAGCAAACAACGGGAGGTCTTAGCTCGCCGCTTCGGTCTGTGGGGGCATGAAACAAGCACCTTAGAGGAAGTTGGGCGGGAAATCGGCTTAACCAGAGAGAGGGTTCGTCAGATTCAAGTTGAAGCGCTGAGGCGCTTGCGTGATATTCTTGAGCAAAATGGTTTATCTAGCGAGGAGCTGTTTAGCCAGTAAGGGCTAGCCGCTAAATTCGTCATATTTTTGCACGGCTATTGAGCATTGTTATTTTAACGACCCCGCCCAGTTAATGCGCGGGGTTTTTTTTGTCCAAAAATTGGATTTATAATTACCTTTTGGTCTTCGTTAGAAACCTCCATTTTTAGAACGTAAGAATACGCCTACACCCGTGTGAGATATCTCTCACGCGCGTGTAGGACTTTGCTAGTAGTGGCCGTGTAAATTCACCCTGTTTTTTGGGGGATAAATCATAAGGCATTGAAATAAATGCATATAACTTATTTTTCCTTTGATATGGATCTGCTTTTTACTTTGCGGAGTGCTTGTGAAACCTTGGGTATTTGCTAAAGTTGCAGCACATGACAGGGAGTCATCAGGCTTGGAGGCCACGCTACGGAGTCAACCAGGAAGGTTGCACCTCAATGGAGTGAAGGCAGGAAGCCTAACTGTTTAAGGAAAAACAGGTGGGGATTTACCGATAAAGCTAGAGCACCGATGCGTAGACCCTAGTGACTAGGATGTTGCTTGCATTATGCTGCAGATGTTCTAACTTTATTAGTAAGCCTTATTGATAGATAGGGAAATTAGTGGAGTTTTTTCTTGGACAGGATGTCTAGAAAAAATTAGCAGGATGCTGATAAGCTCAATAGGGTATCTGCAGGATGCAGATAAGGAGTCAACCCAGGATGGGTGAATAAAGGGATTTACGCTAGCCAAGGATCAGGCTGCAAAAAAGCTTTAGGGATAGCATAGCAAGGAGAGTAGCTTAAGGATTAAGCGAAAGGGAATGCAGGGAGGAAAGATAGATCATGGATGTCTAAGAGTCAGGCTTAAAAAAGGCTCCAGTCGAAAGGCTGGAGCCTTTTTTATTTGTGTTTCATGGACCCAATAAATAGTGAAAGGTTCGTAGAAAGAGCGTCCGTTGGCGAGGAGCGCTTTTGTTTGGAGGCTTAACGTTGTCAAAGGCCAGTTTTTGCAGGTAGGCCACACGAAGGTGGCCGAGAGCTTGTTAGCGCTTTAGGTGCTCTATTTTTCCTTCTACGCCATCCCATTTTTCCGCATCGGGTAAGCCGCCACTATTTTCAGTGATGTTCGGCCACACTTCAGCCAAATCTTTATTGAGCTCTAAAAATTGCTGTTGGTCATCCGGAAGTTCATCTTCGGAAAAAATGGCGTTCGCCGGGCACTCTGGCTCACACAGCGCGCAGTCAATGCATTCGTCAGGGTGAATAACTAAGAAATTAGGCCCCTCGTAAAAACAATCTACTGGGCAAACTTCTACGCAATCTAGATATTTACAGTTAATACAATTGTCGCCAACTATGAAAGTCATGGTTGCTCTCCATTAAATGTAGTGGTTCGAAATGCCCTGAAGGCCGCCTTTCTCAAAAGGCCTCTCTTCCTGCCAAGGTCGAGTGCGCTTGATCGCCCCCTCGTGCAAATTAATGCACTGGAGTATCGCACTGTCGCCCCATCCATGGAGTTGCATCATTGTTTTACGTACCTGTTGCTGCTGAGGGACGTAATAATCTGTTTCAAAAGGCCGACTAGTCTAAATTGTTTGTCAGTGCGAGGCAATTTCTTGACCCCGGCTCTCACCCTACCAATTTGTTATAAGGATAGAATGTGAAGCGCATTTTCATTGGGTTTGAAGCGCTTTTAAACGGTAGAGTGTTTCGAGCGCTTGGCGCGGGCTGATGTCATCGGGGTTAATCTCTTCCAGTGCCTCTAGTGCTGCGCTGGGCTCAACTGGGCTGAAAAACAGGTCTGCCTGCTGGGGGTCATCTGTGTGAGCGCTGTGCCCAAGCTCTTGGCTTTCTAGCTGAGAAAGCTTTTGCTTTGCATCTCTGATGACCATTGCAGGGATGCCGGCCAGTTTTGCTACCTGAAGGCCGTAGCTTTTGCTGGCAGGGCCTTCTTCGACTTTGTGCAGGAAGACAATGTCATCACCATATTCAGAGGCATTTAGGTGTACATTGGCGATATTGGTGAATGTTTCCGGTAGCACGGTGAGCTCGAAATAATGGGTAGCGAAAAGGGTGTAGGCATTGAGCTGTTTGGCGAGGTAGCAGGCGGCTGCCCAGGCTAGCGAAAGCCCGTCAAAGGTGCTGGTACCTCGGCCCACCTCATCCATCAGCACCAAGCTGTTGGGGGTGGCATTGTTGAGTATGTTGGCGGTTTCGGCCATTTCAACCATAAATGTTGATCGACCTGCGGCGAGGTCGTCGGAGGAACCGATTCGAGTAAAGATCCGATCGATGGGGCCGATTGTCACGGCGCTAGCGGGTACGAAACTACCGATGTGTGCAAGCAGGGCAATAAGAGCCGTTTGGCGCATGTAGGTGGATTTTCCGCCCATATTTGGTCCGGTAATAATCAGCATGCGGCGTTCATCGCTCAAGTCGAGGTCATTGGGCACAAAACGGCTTTCAAGGACTTGTTCAACCACGAGGTGGCGGCCATCTTTAATTTGAATGCCTGGTTCGCTGCTTAAGTGTGGGCGACAAAGGTCCAAGGTATTGGCGCGTTCAGCAAGGTTGCAGAGCAGGTCGAGCTTACTGAGGGCATCGCTACTGGTTTGCAAAGCAATAAGTTGCTGTGCCAGGGTTTCTAAAATCTCAACATACAGCACTTTTTCTCGGGCCAAGGCGCGGCTATTGGCGCTGAGGGCTTTGTCTTCAAAAACTTTTAATTCAGGGGTAATGAAACGCTCGGCATTCTTAAGGGTCTGCCGGCGTATATATTCGACCGGTACGTCATTAGATTGCAGGCGACTTATTTCAATGTAGTAACCGTGTACACGGTTATAACCGACCTTCAAGGTGTTGCAGCCGGTTTTTTCTCGTTCGCGGGCCTCCAGGTCAAGGAGAAACTGCCCCGAGTTTTCTTTTAGGTCGAGCAGCTCATCCAGTTCAGTGTCGAAACCGTGTTTGATAAACCCGCCGTCGCGAATGGTTGCAGGCGGGTTGTCGGTAATGGCGGTGTTCAGTAAAACCAGCAGGTCGGGAAACTCTTCAATGCTGGCATGAATTTCTTTTAGCTGAGGCGTGCGGTTGTCAATTAACAATTGCCGAAGTGTAGGGATGATACCAAATGCTTCGCGCAGGCGGACCAGGTCGCGAGGGCGGGTTGAACGTAAAGCGATGCGGGCAATAATGCGCTCCATGTCGCCGATTTGTTTCAGGGGTGCTTGAAGGTTGTCATAGTGATAGTTTT
>JAHRVS010000269.1 GCA_019090565.1 Gammaproteobacteria bacterium | reverse complement strand
TCCAGTGCTACGTCCATGCGGCCACGAAAATCAGGCACTAAAACCTCAATTTGAGTGAGAGGGTTGAGTTTGCGGGTTTCGTCTATGCAGTCGGCAAAGTGCTGTGCGCCACCGTCACGCAGATCGTCTCGGTCGACAGACGTAATCACCACATACTTCAGCTGCATTTCGGCAATGGACTCGGCCAAATGAATAGGTTCGTGTTCATCGAGCGCAAGGGGGCGGCCATGGGCAACGTCGCAGAAGGGGCAGCGTCGGGTGCAAATCTCTCCCATAATCATAAATGTCGCAGTGCCGCCACTGAAGCACTCATGCAGGTTTGGGCAAGAGGCCTCTTCACACACCGTGGCCAACTTTTGTTTTCGCAGTATTCCCTTAATACGCTGCACGCTGCTATTGCTTGCCGGTAAGCGAATCCGCAACCAGTCGGGTTTTCGGGGCATTTTTTCCGTGGGTAAGATTTTTACGGGGATACGCGCCATTTTTTCTTGCCCACGCTGTTTTACACCCGCTTCTATTTTGGGTTTTCGTTTCGAGCGCGGGAGCGAGCTGGGTATATCAGTCATAAGTCAGTGGGTCTGTGAGCAGGGTTATAGAATTATAATTAAGGGTTTTTTGAAGCTCCTCCACCATGCGTTGTTCTACGTCTGCAAAGTGGATATCGGGAACAAATTGTTTCAGTTGGGTCACCTTCATATTAGCGTAACCACAGGGGTTGATGGTCGTGAAGGGGCTGAGGTCCATGTTGATATTAAGGCTAAGCCCATGAAAAGAGCAGCCGCGACGAATGCGCAAACCCAGTGCCGCGATTTTGGCATTGTCGACATACACGCCCGGTGCATCGGGACGGCTAACGGCTTCCACTTGATAGCTTTTTAACACCCGTATTAAGGACTCTTCAATATGGGTTACAAACTGGCGTGCGCCAATGTTGTGACGCCGCAAGTCAATCATTAAATAGCAGACCAACTGTCCGGGGCCGTGGTAGGTGACTTGACCTCCGCGGTCGACTTTGACTACGGGAATGTCCCCTGGGTTGAGTAGGTGCTCCGCTTTGCCCGCCTGCCCCAAGGTTAATACAGGCGTGTGCTGGAGGCACCAGATTTCATCAGGGGTGCTTGCGGTACGGGTCTGCGTGAAGCGCTGCATGGCCTCCCAAACGGGTTGGTAGGGTTGGGTGCCAAGTTGTCTTACAAGCAGGGTCATGGCTTTCGCTTATTACCTAAAGAACGAGGGAGATATGATCGGTGTCTTCTTTGTGTCGGGCAAAATCGGCATAGAGCCCAAGAACTTGCTCTTTGCGCTCAACATAGATATTCACGGTGATGGATTGGTGTTTTCCCGTGCTGCTCATTCGTATGGAGACGGTACTTGTATCAAACTGGGGGGCGTGACGCAGTACGATTTCCTCGACGACGGGACGCAGCGGTGCGGTCGCAGGGCCCATGATTTTTAGCGGGAACTGACAGGGGAACTCCCAAAGTGATTCATCTAGTTTCATGATTTGTCTTGTTTGCTATGAGTGGGTGCGCACAGAGCGCGTTTAAACGCGATATAGTGCTTAGCGACTGTTTTCCACAGTGGCCCAGGCAGTCCTTGGTTGATGGGCGAACCATCAAGGGAAACAAGCGGGGCAATTTCCTTGGTCGAGCTTGTTACCCATATTTCATCGGCGTCTGCCAGTGCTTGTTGGCTGATGGGTTCTTGCCGGCACTCTATGTAATGTTGGGCCATGATCTCAATTAACAAGTCACGGGTAATACCGCCGAGCAGATTAGGGCCTTCGGGTGGGGTACGAACCACCCCGTCTTTCACCACAAAAATATTGCTGGCAGCGCCCTCCGTCAACTGCCCATTTCGAATCAGAATTGCCTCATCGACTCCAGCATGCTGGGCCTGTTGGCGCAGCATCACGTTGGCGAGCAAAGAAGTGGTCTTGATGTTGCAGTGGCCCCAGCGGAAGTCATTGACACAGATTGCAGACTGGGTTTGTGGGGTTTCCACTTGTTCTAGCATGGGTGTTGATAACAGGCTACTCATAACCAGCACGGTGGGCGTGATGTTAGTCGGTATAGTATGGCTTCGGGGGCCTGTTATCCCTCGGGTCACTTGCAGGTAGAGCGATTGATTGCCGTGGCCATTCTGCGCTACGAGCTGGATGATAATATCTGTCCAGTCTTCGTCGGAATAAGGGGTGGCGAGCTCAATGGCATCAAGGCCGCCCCGTAGCCGGGCCAGATGTTGCGGTAGGCGAAAGGGCACACCCTGGTAGACAGGGATGACTTCATAAATGCTGTCACCGAAGAGAAAGCCTCGGTCGAGAATGGATACCTTTGCTTCGTCCTGAGGAATAAAGTCGCCATTAAGATAAACAATGCGAGTTAATGCTGACTGTACGGGGGTTTGAATCAAAGAAAACTCTTGACCAGGAGAATCAAGTAGTCAAGAAGCTGTTTAAATAAACCGCCTTTCTCTACGTCTTCCAGCGCCACCAAGGGGAGCTTGGCCAAGGTGCTGCCATCGAGGGACAAGGTAAGCATGCCAAGCTGGTCACCGGCTTTAATGGGTGCTTTGATCTCTTCATCAACGGTGACACTTGATAGCACAAAATCTTTTTTGCCGCGGGGGATGGTTGCTTGTACGGTTTCGTTAACGCCAAGCTTCACTTCGTCTAAGGCACCCATCCACAGCTTGGTTTTACTGATTTCCTGATGGGCTTGCTGTAACACCACCGTGCGGTAAAAGCGAAACCCATAAGTCAGTAGCTTTTGGCTTTCTGCGGCGCGGGCTTCGATGCTTCGAGTACCCATGACAACTGAAATTAATCGCATATCCCCCTTTATGGCCGATGCCACTAGGCAGTACCCAGCTTCTTGGGTGTGCCCAGTTTTCAATCCATCCACCGTGGAATCACGCCATAATAAAAGGTTACGGTTTGGTTGCTTTATCCCGTTGAAGGTGAAGTTTTTTTCAGAGTAAAGTTGGTAGTGATCAGGAAATTCATTGATGATAGCTTGTGCGAGTAAACCGAGGTCAGCAGCAGTGGTCAGGTGATTGCTCGCGGGTAAGCCCGTTGCATTGCGAAAATGGGTGCCAAGCATATTGAGGTTTGATGCATGGCGATTCATGTAATCTGCAAAGGCATCTTCGCTTCCGGCAATGTGTTCTGCGAGGGCGACACTGGCATCGTTACCCGACTGGATGATAATTCCTTTGAGTAATTTATCAACAGAAACCTTCGAGCCTTCTTTGAGAAACATCCGTGAGCCGCCGGTTTTCCAAGCTTTAATGCTGATTCGAACGGTCTCGTCTTTCGATATGTTGTTTTTTGAGAGCTCTTGGGACGCCACGTAGGCTGTCATCATCTTGGTGAGGCTGGCTGGGGGCAGCTGTTGCTGGCCGTTGTATTCCACAATAATATGGCCGGTGTTCGCATCCATAAGCAAATAGGAACTTGCGGCAATTTGAGGGGGAGCGGGAATAAGGGAAGGTCCAGCGGTTAAGCTCAGCGATACCGTTAGGCCTAGAAATAAGAGCAGTGCGCGCTGAGAACGCTTCAGTCGCGCAGCCACTTTCTTGGTTGCCAGCGTATGGGTGATGAGCGAGTTTAAACGCTTCCTTGATGCGTTAAGAGCCTGCGTGGGCGTTCGTGATTCAACGGTGCTTTCTAGGTTCAACATAGGTGTTTTGTACTTGGTTGTCGGTAATTCGGATATCGCAGAGAGTCTCGGCAAGCTTGCAAAGAGTTAGCTAGGAATTTACACAGTTCACAGTTGCTTCACAATGGCATTGCCGATTTTTTGTTCGCGAAGCGTGGCAACCAAGGCGTCACCTTGTTGGCGACTTGCTAGCGGGCCAATTAATACTCGGTGTAACACCCGCTTTGTTTGCTGAATAGGCCGAATGCTGATGGGGTGAGGGGTTAGCAGCAAGGCTTGCTCTTGAACTGATTGGGCAATGCCGAGTTTGCTGTACGCACCAATTTGCACATAAAGAGGTTGTGGTGCTGTTGCGCTGACTTTGCCCGGTGACGAAATCACTTCTACTTTAACTTGGCCGGTGCCAGCATGGGCGATGCCTAATAGATGTGCGGCAGCATAAGACAGGTCGATCACCCGCCCTTTGTGAAAGGGCCCTCGGTCATTCACCCGCACGATAATCGTTTTGTTATTTTCTAAGTGGGTTACTTTGACGTAGCTGGGAAGTGGCAAGGATTTGTGCGCTGCGGTCATTTTAAACATGTCATACAGCTCGCCACTGGATGTTTTTCTACCGTGGAATTTTGTGCCGTACCATGAGGCGATGCCTTTTTCTCTATAGCCTTTGGCGCTTTCCATGACCTGGTATTTTTTACCAAAAACGGTATACGGGCTGTGATTGCCATAGCGGCTGCGTCCTTCTGGCCTAGGGATGGCGGGCTTGACTTTAGAGGGGTCGAATCGCACCGTGGGCGCACTGTCCTGAGTGGCCGGCTTTGGTGGCGACGAAACACAAGCAGAGAGGCTCAGCAGCAGTGCGATAAGGCCCAGCTGAAGAAAACGCTGTTGAATAGTGTTCACTGACATAAATTTATTGCTTTAACCTTTTTATTTTTGCTTGGCTTTTTTAATTTCTTCGCTGAGCTGGAAAACAGCCATGGCGTAGAGCGCGCTGTGGTTGTAACGGGTGATCACATAAAAATTGTTCAAAGCCAGCCAGTACTCCTCCCCTTTTTCACCTTGAAAGGTAAGAGGCGTGGCTTTTTGTGTGCGATTAAAAGAAGCGGCGCTCGAAAATCCTTTGGTCTCGAGCTTGGCAATGCTGAGTTTGGGTTTTAGCGCGTGTTCACGAAAAAATTTTGATTCAGGGTGGGTGTTTTTCGCAGGTGCCGCAATGGGGGCGTCTTTTTTCCAGCCGTGCTTCACAAAATAATTTGCCACACTGGCAATGGTGTCTTCTTTGTCGCTGAGGAGATCGGTGCGGCCATCTTTAGTATAATCAACGGCATAGTGGCGGTAGCTGGAAGGAATAAATTGGGGCATGCCCATGGCGCCAGCGTAAGAGCCCTTTGCTGTGGCAGGGTCGAGCCCGGCATCACGGGCCAGAATCAAGAAATGCTTTAGCTCGCTAAGAAAAAACTTGCTGCGTTTTGGATAGTCGAACCCCAAGGTTGAAAGTGCATCGATCACCCGGTAGCTGCCGGTATTGCGCCCGTAACGGGTCTCAACGCCAATAATAGCGACGATGATTTCAGCGGGCACACCAAACTTATGTTCGACATCGCTGAGCAGGGCGTGATTTTTATTCCAGAACTCGACCCCTTGTTGAATGCGCTTTTTGGTAACGAAGATAGGCCGGTACTCTTTCCATGCTTTGCCTTCGGCGGGGCGGTTCATGGCTTTAATGATGCTGTTTTGACGTTTTACATCGGCAAATAAATACACCAGTGATTTACGATCAAATTGCTCTTCTTTTTCAAGCTCATTGAGCAGCTGAATAAACGCTTTGCGCTGTAAATAGTCATTTGCCAGGGCGCTAGGTGCCCCGATGCTGCCAAGGCCTATGACCAACAGCGTGGTGTGAAGGAGCCTGGGAAGTTGACGGCGTATCAGGTTAGTGGCTTTTGTCATGTTGTCTCGGTAGCGTAAGGGTCGGATCATCAGGGGTCATATTAAATGTAGACTATAGTGCGCTTAGAAGTATATCTTTCCT
>JAHRVS010000268.1 GCA_019090565.1 Gammaproteobacteria bacterium | reverse complement strand
GATGCTGCGCCAACCCCATCTGTTGTAGACGTGTACATCTTAATAAGTTTGATTGTTTCAGGGACACTGGCAGATTCGCAGGGTGTTCCTAGTCGTCGAATGGATTTGATGGCTTTGTCAATTTGGCGTTTCTCGTCGGGAGAAAGCCAGTTGCGCGAAGTGATTAGCCTTCGTAACCCCGTTGGGGATATTTTCTTTTGAAAAAAGTCCGACTGCAAGGCTTCAATAATTGCTAGTCTCACAGCTTTGCGTTTATGTAATAGAAATAGCAGCGCACCCTCGCGTAATATTGACTGGCTTGCACCCAATAAGTCACAAACAAAACCCTCAATAGACTCGTCCGCGAAAAAAGTCAGTCGGTCGGCAAATAGTTGGTAAAACTCAAACTCCGATGAGATTTGAAGTTGCTCAAGATGATTGATCAACTCGATGTTGATTTCTTCTTGGCTGAGGGATTGTTCGGCTTCAGTGGGTTCGAATTTATTTTGTTGCCAAAATATGGTGGCATCAAGGGTTTCTGGCGATAGAGGTAAATTATGCGTACTGATGTGATCAAGAATCAGAGTAATAAGCTCGTCATTACTCTGTTCTGAATTCAGAGCAGTGACGAGCATTTTCTGTAGTTTTTCCCATGCGTTTTTTGGCGCGCTTTGCCCATGACGAATTTCTATCATAAGCTCAAGTAATGTACAGTGCAGCAAGTACTCACATGCGTCGTAGGGGATGTCCTCTGCACTCGAGGATGCGGCTTTAGAGAAAATGTGCTCGAGAATAGCAGGTTCGCTAAGCCCTCCAAGTTGTGAGATTTCAGACCAAGAGGGAGGGAACTCCCCACTGTTTAAGCGCTGATTTACTTCAGAAAGTAAATCTTGGAATTTTTTACTACCTGTTAACATGTACCGTGACCTTGGGGCTGATTGTTTTTATCCATCTGTATTGTTGTGAGGCATTACAGATGGATAAAAAATATTTATTGTTAACTGTTGAGGTATAACTGCTTTCAAAATTGCCCCTACCATGTGCTGGTTCGTTTATTTCCCTTTGATTTAATTAAAAAGCCTATTAAAAAACCTATAATAAGGATTCCCGCCCCAAGCTGCAGTCCTTTGTTAAAGTTGTCTGATTTAAACTTATCCCTCTCTACTTTTAATTGCTCCATATCTACTTTCATCAGTTGATTCTGTTTAATAAGTTCACTATTGGCTTTGTCGATACGAATGGCGTTGGCGGACAGTTGTTTGAGCTCATTGAATTCTTGGTTTGTCGAGGCTTGCGTTTTAGTTAGCTTGCCATGCTGTTTTCTTAACGTGTCTCGTTCGGAAGTTAGCGCTTTCAATTTTTGGCGTTGAGTGACTGAGGTGACCTTTAACGTGGCGAGTTCTTTTTGCGTACCCATCAGGATAATATGTGCAGTAGGGGTGTTCTGTATATATTGATTGCGAACCCAGCCATTCGTTCCGAGTGCGCTGACGCTGCTCCATTCGCCATCTTCGGATGCGCCAGTTATTTCAATTGATGTGCCGCTATTTAGGTACTTTTTTATACGGTGAGCAGAAGTGTGTCCGCTGCGAATTGGAATTGTCAACTTGTCCGAGATGTAGGCGCGCTCAGCGTATGCATGAGAGGAAAAGAAAAGTGAAAGCAGCAGGGCTCCTGATAGAGAGTATAAAGTAGCTGTATAGAATTTAAGCATTGACTGCATGACTCCTGACATCCTTGGTGAGAAGGGTAAATGTTTCCACTATCTTACACCGAGACTTCATTGGGCGCTTAACAAATAAACAAATCCAAAGAACAAATTAAGCCAAAGGAACTCTGGTTAGTGGCGTTCCTTTGGCTTGTTGGCAGAAACGGTGGGATTTATGATTAACTTTATGGCGCTATGCTTGTGATAGCAGATAAATTTCAATTGCCTATAATGGCCAGGTTTGCCTGGGTTGTTTTTAGGGCAGAACCTTTTTGAAAGGCTTTACGGTGACCTTTTCATATACCCGAGCGGTAATATAGGGGTCGTTATCAGCCCACTTTTTCGCGGCAGCAAGGTCGGGGAACTCGGCTACGACCAGGCTTCCCGTGAAACCGGCATCTCCAGGGTTTTCAGAATCTACGGCAGGGTGAGGGCCTGCAATGATAAGGCGACCCTCGTCTTTAAGCTGACGCAAGCGCGCAAGGTGTTCGTCGCGAACACTCTGTCTAAGGGTTAGGCTGTTGGGCACATCTTGGCTTATGATTGCATAGAACATGGTGTTTAAATCTACTCTTTTTCAATGGGTTCAGCAGTGAGGTTTTCTTCATCTTCTTCAATAATATGTCGAGAAAGGTAAAGCGTTTGCCCAACAAGAAAAACCAAGGTCATGCCTAGGCTACCGAAGACCTTGAAGTCTACCCATATTTCATGAAAGGTAAAAGCCACATATAGATTAGCTGTCCCGCTGATTATAAAAAATATCACCCAGCTGTAATTTAGTTTGGTCCAAACCGGCTCGGGGAGGTTGACGGCGTGCCCCATCATTCTTTTTATAATGTTGTCTTTCCCGAAAAAGTGGCTGCCCAGGAAGGTTAAAGCGAATATCCAGTTAACTATGGGGGCTTTCCATTTGAGGAAGGTTTCGTCATGCATAAAGAGCGTTAAGCTACCAAAGAAAAATACGGCCACTAGTGTGATGATTTGTGCATTTTCGAGTTTACGGTCCTTCAAATAGTAAATGCCGTACTGAATGCTGGTGACGACCATCAATACCTTGGTTGCCATATAGATATCTACGGTTTTATAGGCGGTAAAGAACGCTATCAGGGGTATAAAATCAATAAGTTGTTTCATAAAATTTAGGTGTCTTTTCGATTATTCAGGCGATAGCGACATAACAAGTGTGTATCTTTAAGCATATTTAGTAGTTTGAATCTAACCACTTAATCTTGTTTTTGATTATACTACTTTAACACTCATCTTTAATAACTAGCGAATGCTATGAAATATGACTTACATAGTCACACTATCTTTTCGGACGGAGAGTTTAGTCCAGAAGCGTTAATTAATGAAGCCAG
>JAHRVS010000267.1 GCA_019090565.1 Gammaproteobacteria bacterium | reverse complement strand
CTGGTACGGCAAGGAATAATATCCCTCCAAACCTATTGAATCGAAACTTCGAGGCGAGCAAGCCAAATGAGAAGTGGGTGTCGGATATTACTTATATACCGATACGCGGTGGCCATGTGTATCTGGCCGTAATTATGGATCTTTTTTCTAGAAAAATTATTGGTTGGTCATTGGATAAGACGATGACTACCACCTTTATTTCAGATGCATTACATATGGCGATATCTAGCCGCCAGTGCGATCCAGGATTGTTGCTACATTCAGATCAGGGGGTTCAGTATCGCTCTTCTGGTTGCGTTCTAGCAATGCATGACGCAGGCATTACGCCCAGCATGAGCCGAAAAGGTAATTACTGGGACAATGCTGCTATGTAATCATTCTTTTCAAGACTTAAAGTCGAAAAAGTTTTTGCAGAATCTTACGAAAATTCAGATGAGGTCTATTCTAATGTATTCGAATATATTGAATTGTTTTACAATCGGGTGAGGAAGCACTCGGAAAATGATTATTCGAGTCCAGCTGAGTATGAGAAATATTATTACGAAGAGTGCGCCTAATCCGGCGCCTACTTTTTGTGGCTAACACCAGCGTCAAAAGGAGAGTAAAAGAGTATGTTAGAAAAAATAAGCAAACATTACGATAATGATTATTTTGATTGGCAGAAATCCATTGGAGAGTTTGGTGGCTGGGCAAATAAAACGAAACTTTCAGATTACATATCGAAGGATGATGTCGTTCTGGATTTTGGGTGTGGTGGTGGTTTCTTATTGAAAGGTATAAATTGTAAAAAAAGGGTTGGAGTTGAAATTAACCCATCAGCAAAAGAAAGCGCAATAAATAATGGCATTGAGATCTATAAAAGCGCTGAAGACGTACCTGATGAATATGTTGATGTGATAATTTCAAATAATGCGCTAGAACATACATTACAACCATTGGATGAGTTGAAAGCTCTCTATAAGAAACTCAGGACCGGAGGGAAGATTATTTTTGTCGTCCCCTGCGAGTCTATTTCATATTCTTACAAACCTGATGACATAAATCATCACCTTTATAGCTGGAGTCCTATGTGCATAGGAAATCTGTTCACAGAGGCTGGCTATTCATTAATTGAGTCAAGGCCATACATTCACAAATGGCCTCCAAAGTACAGACTTATAGCCAGAATAGGTGGAAGAAGCTTATTTGAGGTGGCTTGTCGCATTTATGGAAGAATAGAACGTTCTTGGTTCCAGGTACGTGCTATCGGAGAAAAAGGCGCATAACAATCACATGCACTCTGACTGCAAAAAGAGCCGCTCGTTTCTCGCTTTGATTTTTGCTGTCAGTGGTGTGAGGCGTTCAAGCTGTAGGAAAACAGAAAAACCGCTGAATACATAGCAATAAATCAGGTAAAGTAACACTTTGCCGTTTAGCTGATAATTTTTGCCCAACTTCCTTGATGACAACCTCAATCAAAGCGTTTCCTTTGATATTAATTGTTTAGAAGTTCTAGGCAGTAATACGTTTGAATAATGCCTTTATCATTTGCTTAAAAATGATGAGATTCTTTCTGATTTCTACACGCGCTATAAAAATAGAAACGCAGGTCACAAGGCCTATCCACCGGCATTGTTATTACGAGCCATATTTCGTGCTTATTATCGTGATCATACGCCAAATCGTGCCATCGAACGTTTATGCAAAACAGATTTAACGCTTATTACCTTAGCGGCTGGCCGACAGCCCCAGTTCACAACGATCATCAATTTTGTTAGTTCAAATTGCGGAGCAATGGGCCACCTATTTCACAAGATACTACTTATCTGTGATCGAAGCGGCCTGATCAACAAAGAGCCCATTGCCATTGATGACTGAAAATTGCAGATGAATACTTCCAAGCAATTTATTATTCCGCTAGTATCTCGACATCTAAAATGGATCTAACGGTATCATCCAGCAAGCTTTTCTTGATATAACTAATTGCAGCCTCATTTTTAGCAACGTGTAATTTTGCTGCCTGGCCATCCTCTAATTCTGGCGGTGGAGATGCTTTCCCGGAAAACATCATTCGGGACCAGTATGCACGCATTTTGTCGTTGGTCTTATGAAGTACCCCCTGGTTAAATAACACTGTGATCGCCCTATTTCTTGCCTGAGCGACTGGCTCAAGAGCGACGCCATCTATTTTGCTAACTTTCCCCAGGAACATATTTCGAATATCTTTCTGTTTGGCAGAGGTTAGCTTAGATTGGCTGCTCACAATCACTGAGATAGATTCCGCTTGCACAAAAGGGCTTATAAGAATCAGACTAAGGCCAAGTAGTAAACCACGTAAGATAAGTGCATGGTCACACACCTTGACGATTTTAATATTTGTAGAAACGCTGACGGCTTGCGTATACGAATTTTTAAACACGTTATTCTCCTTATTTAAAATAGTAGATATCAAGAACATGCTAGAAAGTCACGTCAAGAGCAACTGAAAGCATGTTTACGCTGTCTGGAAAATCAGCGGTGGAAGGATTGCTCAATGAATACAAACCGCGATTCCCAGGGATACCGTCATCAATAACCGCATGATGGAATTCGTACTTCAATGATGCGCCGTCAGCAACCCTCTGCCGTAACCCTAGAGTGATAGATTCTTGTGTTTGAGGCCTGCCATCGGTTGTTTCTGTTGTGGCGAGAGATAAATAGGGTGAATAAGAACCCATGTTATATACACCCGTTATGTAGGCGGCCTCAATAGACGCCGCAGCAGTAGCTCCGAGATCCCGCTCTGCATATTCGCTATAACCT
>JAHRVS010000266.1 GCA_019090565.1 Gammaproteobacteria bacterium | reverse complement strand
TAGGTTTTGCGCTGGAAGACTACTCAATTTTACGTTTGGTACACGCACTGACTGAGCAGTATAAGCTTGGTCAAGATATGGACTTAATCCCTGAGTTGCAAGACCCCAAGAATCTATTTTCACTGCTGGGATAGACGGCTTTTATCAATTGCGACATGAGTCTAACGGTGCGTTGATCCGAGTCAATTTCGGGGACATATTCGCTGACTTCTAAGCCACACAAAGTGATATTTTTCAGGGCATTTCTAATCGCACTTACCAGGTCTTTGCCGCGTATTCCTTGCGCAACGGGCGTAGCAACGGCAGGGGCGTCGCGAGGGTCCATGGCATCCATATCAATACTCATACCAATTTGGTCACAACGTTTTTTTAAACGCGATACTGCTTGTTTGAGTGTTGCATCAAGAGCACCCTTGGTTTTGAGTGCGTCGCTGGTGTAGTACTCAATGCCCAGTGAGTCCAAGAGGGATTTCTCCCCAGGCTCGTAGCTGCGCAGACCAATTAGGATCAAATTCTTTGGGTCTAGATGGCATTGGCCGGGGTAAAGGTTTTGTAAGCGGGCGTCATTGCTGCCAAGGAGTGCTGCGACGGGCATGCCGTGCACGTTGCCTGTAGGGCTGCTATGAAAGGTGTTGGCGTCCATGTGGGCGTCTATCCAGATAAGCCCTAGGGTTTTCTCTGGGCCAAGACCATCCATCACCCCAGACCATGTTCCTATTGCACTAGAGTGGTCACCCTCAACCACCAAAAAAGGTTGTTTATCTTGTACGCATTGCTGAGTAGCATGGTGTAATTGTCTGAACAAGCGTCGTAGTTTGTAGTGTCGGTGCGACCCAAAGCGGTCTATTCCGCAGCTAAAGTAGGGTTTTTGCTTTAGCCAGTGGTGATAATAGCAACGTGCCGCATCTCGGCCACCTCGGTGGCGACCTCCGGCAGCGGAGG
Organism: Gammaproteobacteria bacterium; assembly: GCA_019090565.1. Classification (GTDB taxonomy): domain Bacteria; phylum Pseudomonadota; class Gammaproteobacteria; order Pseudomonadales; family UBA3067; genus UBA3067. The sequence continues at coordinate 2,498 of JAHRVS010000266.1, read as the reverse complement.
AAACAGCAAGAGTTTTTATTCGCATAAAGTATCCACAAAGTTGAGCACTCATATAAAATCAAGAGTATGAAGTGATGTGATAAAACGCTTTTTGTGCAAAAGTCACTCTGGGGTATCTTTAAAGACACCCTCTATTTAATAGTTTAGCCTCATCGAATGAGGAAAGGAGCGTTGTTGTTGTGAAAAGCCACTTTTTTGCCTATGTGAGTAAGATAAAGTGGATTACCCGCTGGGGACTTAAGCGAAATGCCATTACTGAGAATGTGATGGAGCACAGTTGGGAGGTGAGCGCGATTGCCCATGCGTTGGCTATAATCCGTAACCGCGTTTATGACGGGAATGTGGATGCCAATGCCGTTGCCGTTGCGGCGCTGTATCATGATTGTAGTGAGGTGATAACCGGTGATATGCCATCACCGATAAAATACCACTCGAAAGCCATTCAAGAAGCCTATAAATCCATAGAGGCAAAAGCTGAGCGAGAATTAGTGTTGCTGCTACCAGAAGCGTTACAGGAAGACTTCTCCGTGATAATGGTGGAAGACAATATACCCAGAGAGGTACGCCAGTTGGTGAAAGCCGCTGACACCTTATCCGCTTATATTAAGTGCAAAGCGGAGATTGCTTGTGGCAACAGTGAATTTTCAAAAGCCGCGGAAGACCTGGCGGCACGGATCGGGCAGTATAATCTTCCTGAGGTAGAGTATTTTATCAGGGTATTTGCTCCCAGTTACCAATTAACGCTGGATGAATTGTTGTACAGTAGTGATAAGCGGGGTAACCTTTCTAAACACGAAGCAGATCTTATGGGGCCTTGCGATTAATGTCAGACCAATTCTCTGAACTTGAAGAAAAACATATTCAATTTATTCAATGCCAGCATCTTTTTTTTGTGGGTACTGCGGGGCATGAGGGCAGTGTCAATTTATCCCCAAAAGGAATGGACTCGCTTTGGGTGAAGAATAAAAATGAAGTTGTGTGGCTGAATCTCACTGGGAGTGGCAATGAAACTGCCGCCCACATTGCTGATTGTAATCGTATGACCATTATGTTTTGTAGCTTTGATAAGCAACCTATGATTATGCGTTTGTATGGCCAAGCTGAAGTCATTCACCCGTATGATGATGAGTGGCGAGAATACGTAAGCTCCTATGGTGGGCCGGTTGGTGCCCGCCAATTTTTTAGGCTAGAGATTGATAGAGTTATAACCTCTTGTGGCTACGCAGTACCGTACTATGACTTTAAAGAAGACCGACAAACTTTAAGTAAGTGGTCGGAGAAAAAAGGCAAGGAAGGGATTCAAGCGTATTGGCACGAAAAAAACCAGCGCAGCTTTGATGGCTTGCCTACCGATATTCTGCCTGTAAAAGAAGGCAGCGAGTAAGTAAGCGCCTCTTCTGTCTTTCTGGCTATCCTTGTTTTTCCATATGCCTAGCTCGATGCTGTGAATTTCAACAGTTTGCTAGGCTGATATTACGCAACCATTAAAAAAAGTTTAACTTGAGCTTGACGCCGCTAATCTTGGTTTGGCTCTTGGGTTCAAAGACGCCATTTACGGTAGAGCTCCGGTCGAAATTCCAGCGGCGGTGAAAAGCAATGAGCGTGACGGGTTCTCGGCTGATGCCATAACTAAGAATATACCCGGTTTTAGACGCGGGTTTAACAGTGACAGAGCGGTTCGGCAAAAACACCTCCATCTCTGCCTCAATGGGTTTTGTCCATGATAGTGAGAGCAATTGCAAGTATGGGTGGCGGGACGAGGGCAGCAAGTGGGGCAGGGTGATGCTTGCGCCGGCTTTAAAATAAAGCCAATGATAGCGTTCAAGCAAGCCTTCTATGGTTTGGTTTCCACTGCTTGTCATTGCGCTTCCAGGAAGAATTTCCCGTTTCCAGTGCCAAGCTCCTAGCCCTAGTATCGGCGTGATTAGGGGGTTGACCATCGGACTAACGCTAAGCAGAATCTGTTGTAACATTTCGTCGGTGTTGGTTTGATAGGGTAAACCATTTTGCAACGCCCCATCGTACTGTATTTTGCCTTTCTGAAAAAGTGTCGAAGTGGTGAACTTTAGGTTACGAGTGCGGACGACCCACTGTAACCCTAGGCCGGGTATTGAGCCGTGCTCCCTGTTTAGTTGTTGCTGTGTGCTTGAATGTTCCTGGTAATCAAAATGTCCCCCACTCAAAATTAAATTGAGGTGTTGTTGGGGTGGGTTAGCAAAGAGAGGCGGGCCAAATAAAAATAATAGCAGGAACCCTATTGGCCAACGTGCAGGGATGGGTGCAGGGGTTGTAAGAGATAGATATTTTTGTATGGAGTAAAATATCGAGATCATTTACAGATTGATTTTGCTTCTTACGGTGCCTTCTAGGTGTGTTAACCCTGATTGTTGACCAATAGAAATGGCGCTTTCTATTGGTAGCTTTTTGCGCAAGGCTGCATCAAGGGCAAATAAGGCACCAACACGGTTGCCACTGGCGCAATGTATCAGTACAGGGTA
>JAHRVS010000265.1 GCA_019090565.1 Gammaproteobacteria bacterium | reverse complement strand
TGTTTGATGTTTTTTGCCAATTGATCGGACTCTTGCCGACGAATATAGAAGTTACCATACAGGGAGGTATTTAAACCTAGAAACCATAGGCCAGAATATTTTGCCGAGAAATTGTCTGCGTAAAATTTCGGGAAACCCCTTCCATCTAAGACATTATTATCTTCTAGCAAATGATCCAAACCAAGACGGTATCCGGTTGCGCAAATGATCGCGTCAGGTTTTATCGCCTTGCCATTGGTCAGCTCTACGGTGTCTTCAGTTAATGACTTGATTTCGGGCACCGCTGCAAATTGCCCGCTGCGTAATGCTGCAACAAAGCCGTCATCCAATGAGGGTACTTGAAATCGTCTCTGGAACATCACTCCCGCCCCTTCCTTAGGTTCGGGCACGCCAAGTGCGGGTAAATCACCGTAAAATACCTTGCCCATGAGTTTGATCGCCACTGATATCACGGACAAGGGTAAAAATTGCATGCGAGAAAATATCGGTTGCACAGGGCCGAGTAAAAATTTGGGTGCAATCCAGTTGCTTCCCCGCACTGAGAACCAAGAGGGTTTCAGTGTTTCTTTAGCGAGATGGTTGCCAATGTCCACGCTGGAGTTCCCTGAACCTACGAGAAGAACGGATTTATTTCGGTAATCTTCGGCATGGCGAAACGAGGCGCCGTGAATAAGCTCACCTTTGAATTTATCTCGGCCCGGCCAGTCGGGGATATGGGGAATTTTATCGGAACCTGTACACACCACCACATGTTTGCAGGCAATACTCTCTTTGTCGGTTTCTACCTGCCATTGGAAATCGCCTTCACGCCGAATCGATTTGGCAACGGTGTTGAATTCGATGGGGATAGCGAGAAACTTTATGTAGTCCTCCATGTAGGCCACATATTGGTCTCGCGAGGGATACGTAGGGTAAGATTTTGGCAGTTTCATGCGAGGAATGTCTGAGATGCTTTTGTGCGTATTCAGAGATAGCTGCTCATGGCGACCGCGCCAAGAAGACGCAATTTGCGGCGCCGCATCAATAATGCGGGGGATAATTCCCAGTTTCTTTAAGCGATACGCTAAAGCCAAGCCAGCACTGCCTGCACCTACAATTAATACATCTGTCATGCCTTTACCCTGTTGTTATTGTTTGGCACTGGTTACTACGCAGGGAGTTTATCACGCAGAATTGCGAATGCCACACTGGGTTGCCAGGGTATATTTGTACTGATGGCGTAGACCAGTGGTGGTACTGCCAATAGCGCGCCAATTTTGCCAGCCAGTATTTGTAAGATAAGCCGTATCAACCAGCTGCCAGTATAGGGGGCTCCTTTTTTATATGCGCCCTTCATGCCTGAGCAACCCGATCAATAATCGGTAGATTAAACCTCGAAGCACAATACTTGTTTACACGTTTAAAAGAACTATGTGATTAGCCTTTGAATTGAAGGGGTTTTATTGCGGCTATACAGGTGCCCCAGCGAAGGGAGATAATCGATATTAACTCATAGGTTTATTGAAGTAATCGAAATGTGATGCTCAATTGTTTTTCTGGCGGGCTATACGAATATTTTTTATTTGTCCCTGCAGGCATACTGTAAAATTGGCCCCTTCAGTGATTTTTCGTAGCTTAAATATACTATTTCTAATAGTTTTTCTTCAGATCTAAAAGTTATTGGCTGACCGATTTCAATATAATGATTTTTGCCCTCAAGAAGAAATAAAATTGTTTCAATACCATTGCGCATTCCTTTGTATGAAAATCGAAAGTTATTATTACAAAAATATTGAGTTTTCTGTTTTGGTGGTACGAATGGTGATTTGCCAGCCTGATAAGACGCCAGGGAATATTTCTCTACGTGTTCTTTACGTTGACTGCCATATTTTTCAAATTTATTATTACTTGGTACTTTAGAATTATTAGAATCAACCTTATCAAGTATTGGAGCCAATAATTTTTCAGCTGAACTTTGTTCACTCTGAGGTAGCGCCGACATAGCATTGTGAATGGTCACTTCAATAGCTTGCGGTGTATCGTTAGGTGCTGCATTGCCATAATCGTAACTAGAAAAACAAATAGCGATAATAGTAGCAAGTGATGCGGTTATTGTAATAAATGGTTTCATGAAACATTCCAAATTAGTACTTCTTTATAATCCCTTAACTCATTGGAGTATATCGATTTATATGCATAATAACAAAACCCAGCAGGGTATTGTTATTATGATTTAGTCATGGATTAACTACCTATAGTGATCGACCTATTTAGGTCAGCAAATGAGGGGTGATTTCTATAAAGCGGGAGAAGTTCACCCTTGGCCATTTAGTTGTATTTTTAGGGGCGAGTCGCAACCACATCGACAAGGCCAAAATGCTGGACCCATGCGGGACCTTGAGTCGAAGGCCTTCAATCTCACTTCATAATAATAATTGCGATGATTGTATGAGCGTTTGCATTTTGGTTCGTTGCCTACAGTTTTCCTTAGCATGGCGGCAATTCGCTCAGCTTTCTTCTTTGTGTTAAAAGCCATTTTTTATGCGGCAACCTGAATCGCACTGTTGTCTTTAACGACAGGGACCCCTGTTAACTGCTTGTCGTTACATTTTTTTACATTTCTCTCTTCTCCTTAACGAAGCACTGTAGCAATGACGAGTGGCTCAAATAAGCAGCCCTACCTGCGCCAATAAAATCAATGACTTGCGCGCTCTGGATCCTTTGATGACGTGGTATCTGGCTCTTACATTGCTGTTTACAGCGTGTATTTTTGGTTACCACAACTCAGCATCACTGTTGTTTAAACACGACTAACGTTGCATCAAAAGTGTATAAATAATAACCTATCCGTTCTGTTCAGTATTTAACCTCTTAGAGAGGAGCTAAGAGAGGAACTATACGAACGCTCTCGCGAGTGGTTTTCGCAACTCAGACACAGAGGTAGTCATTTATGTGGTTTTGCAATATTAGCAAGCATGATTCAGACAAGATTAAGGGTTATCAGGTTCGCGCAACGGTTCTTGGTAAAGAAGTGCAGCCTTTTTTTGGTGGTTTAAGTAACGACTCTCTCAAGGCTGCGTTAAAAGAGCGCAATAAGATCTGGAAGAAAAACGGCATCATCGCTCGAAATGTACTGATGACCCCCCTCAAAGGGACGGTCAAGTCGAAAGAATCGAGTTCTGGCTGGCACGGTATTTACGACAAGACGGAGGTAGAGCGTAGTGGGACTGCTTGCGATGTGTATGCGGTGCATTTGCGAAACCTGTCTACGGGTAAGCCGACTAACAGGGCTTTCAGAAAGCATCTTTATAAAACGCCGCAAGCCGCGCTGCGTGAAGCGAAATCATTGAGAAAGCGAAACATTGAAGCATTTAACAGCATGGTTGAGGCCTACAATACGAAAGTTTATAAAGAGGCCGTGAAGTTGGCGGACAAAGAAGTGCGGCAGCTTAAGCCTTTTCTTAATGACGTAGTGGGTTTTGATCAAAAGCGCTGGAACACTGTCTTTAAGGCGCACTTCCCCAATGGCCTTGATAGCAACATTGACCCTAAAACAGTAAAAGAGAAGAAAAAAGGCCGCAAATAAAACAGGCCGTTTAGTCTGACTTTTTACTGAGCCCCATGTCTGTGGGCTCAGTGACTTTTCCCTTATTTCTCAGCACTTTTTTGCTTTCGCAAGAAACGGGTCGGCAATCGCCCGGCTGCCATTTATAATTCTTACCTTAATCGTTTGCTCTGTTGCCTAAAAAGCCGTTAAAACCTTAAGGTTCATGCCATGCACGACCTCAGTGTTCAGCATCATAATTACCAACGTATCCGTGACGCGATTGTTTATCTTCATGCGCACCAGCATGCGCAGCCGTCTTTGCCTGAGCTGGCAAAGCATGTCGGTGTGAGTGAGTACCATTTGCAACGCATTTTTACTGAGTGGGCGGGTGTGTCTCCCAAGCAGTTTTTACAGTACATCACGAAGGAGAATGCAAAGAAGCAGCTTCAGTCTATGAGCGTGATGGACAGCGCCTTGGCTTGTGGTTTGAGTGGCAGTGGGCGCTTGCATGATTTAATGATCCGCTGTGAAGCGGTCACCCCCGGAGAGTACCGGCGCCAAGGGGAGGGTTTGAATATTTATTTTGGTATTCACAGCTGTCACTTCGGGTTTTGCTTGATTGCTCTAACACAGCGCGGGGTCTGCAAATGGGTGTTTTTTGATGCTCAGCAC
>JAHRVS010000012.1 GCA_019090565.1 Gammaproteobacteria bacterium | reverse complement strand
CTCGAATTTACCTGAGCTACATAATCATATCTCTTTCGTTATCCTTTTTCCTGCACCAAAGCTGTGCGATAAACACAACATATCAAAACACTTCGGAAGGTTAGCTTTCCATCTAATGCCCTTTGCTATCGATGGATTTTAATCTCGTGTTTTTGAAAGCGCCGGTGAATATCGTTAAGCAACAATTAACTTGGCCAGTTGCACTGAGATATTTCGATGCAGATAGATGAAGGTTTTTTCTGTGTAGCTAGACAAATGCTACTGGTACACCAAACGAGGTTGATTATTATGAATACCCACGCATTGTATTCGCTACAGGTATAGTTTGTGCCGGCCAAGTTTCTCAGCATGGCTCGCCCATGCGTTACCTTAAAAAAAATGTTTAAGGTGAACAGCCCTCCCCTAGCGGAATCCACACACAAAGATTTTAACTGAATTTCATTTTGCCTCTTTTGTGTGCTCCCGAATTTTATTTTGGGGTCAATTCAGCGAATGTATCATCGTTCTTGATTGCTGCCAGCTCTACATCTGGTTTAACGCTTAAGCTACTGTTTCTCGTTGTGCGTCGATTTAAACAGGCTCTTTCCATAATCGAAGCAAGAATTCATATGTTTTGAGTAGAACGCGTAGATTGAGGGTTGTTTTGGTTACGCATCATCGATAGATATACAATCATCGTTGCATTATCTTCACGTACTGGGCTAGTTTTTGATAAAAGACTAATAAACCCTTCTGTCGAGTGTTACTGACTTTTTGGTTTTGCCAGTATCTCGTAGCAGATTTCAGTTAACCCTTATCGTTGGATGGAGTCTTCTGCATTGCTTATGGATTCCCGCGATAGTCGTTGTCTAGATTAGTCAGAGCTTCCAATAAACTGTATGCCACTCAGAAAACCCTAGTTCAAGGGCTCCTCTCGTTACCGGTCAGATCAAAAGAAATAGTGACCGCCCTACCCTCTTGGTTTTGTAGGTTTTAAGTTTGTCCGGACCCCGGACAAACTTAAAACCATATATTTTGATAACAAATTAGTTGTACAACTTTCCATGCCTAGCCTATTATGGAAGTAATGGGTCGTATGTTATGTACTGTATGTTAAGAAGAGACTGTTATGTTTAATTATAAGACAAACGTTTTGGCCGTTTTAAATCAAAAAGGTGGGGTCGGTAAAACGACCACCGTTACCGTTTTGGCCGAATACGGCGCGTTAGTTTGGAAAATATTGGAGCGTGATCAAGCTCGAAGCGCGCGCATTCTTGTTGTTGATCTTGATATGCAGTGCAATACATCAGACTACTTTGTGGGAATGGAAACCTCGCCACAATCAAGAGGAGGCCAACTGCCACCGTTGCACCCTGATTACGATGGTTCTGAAGAATTAAGTGAGAGAAGCACGATCGCTGATGTGTTTTACGGCAAAATGGTGCTGCCACATACCATAAAGCTTGCAGATAAAAATAAAAGCGTCGAGATCGACGTTATTGTCGGTCATCCCAAAGAACTTGAAGACATTAATGAGGCATTTGACAGCGCATCAGGGGAGATCGATAGGAAAGTGGTCAATAGATTAGGGGAGCTTTTGCACTGCGATGAGGTTGCGGAAAGTTATGATCTAGTGATTTTGGATACAGGGCCTTCCCGTAATCCTATATTTAGGTCTGCTTTAAGAGCCGCAACACATGTAGTGGTGCCTTTCGAGCCCGAAGAAAAGTCTCTTCAAGGTATCAATGCGATGGCGCAGGCCATTACCGCCGAGAATTTCAATCGTAATACAGGCCAGGCAAAGGTAGAGGTCGTTGGCCTTCTACCCAATAAGGTGAGAATTGGCGTTTCTTTACATAAAAACAACTTGAAACTGATTCGAGAAACCTTGCCGTCCTTATCTATGCCTGAGGGAGTATACCTGCCACTGTCAATCGCATTCCCGAAGCGTGACGTTAAAGGTGTCGTGCCAAAATCAATATTCAATATAAAATCTAGCGACAGCACTAGGAAAAAGTCAGAAAGTGTATGTGAATATGTTTATAGCGCAATTTTTTCGGATACAAGCCCCAAAACCTCAAAACAAAAAGACCACGCTCTAGAAGCATAAAATAGTTTTGTCCGGGGTCCGGACAAAACGAAAGAAGGACTGGAATGATGAACACACCCGCTAAGAAGAGAAAAGCCTTGGGCGCTCGAAAGCCTATAACGAATGAAAGCCAAAATGTGGATCATACGCTAGAGCAGGGCACCAATAAGTGGTTGAAAGGCATTAGTGCTCAGTTCGATGATACAGAGGCTCCGGAGGAGGTTAATGTTCAGTTTATCCCCCTTCACTTGATCTACACGGATCCGTCTAATCCTCGCGACTTAGAAATAGGTAAGGACGAGATACAGGCGAATATCGATCGGCTTAGGCTCCCAGAAGACGCATTTCGAGAAGATGGAGAGTGGTTTGAAGCTTATTGTGATCGGGTCAAAAACGTGTTTGGTGACACTAAAAAAACACAAGATCTGCTTTCTATTGCTAGGTTTTCTGCGGACCTTAAAGGGCCTGAAAATTTAATAAACCCAGTCAGCGTATGGAGAGAAGAGACCTCTTTTTACCTTTTCGCTGGTGAAAGGCGCTTTCTCGCACACGTGTTGCTTGAAACGCAACACATCGCAACGCGGGTCTGGAAAACGAAACCCTCGTCTTTGGATAAGACAATTCTCCAGTGGCAGGAAAACCATTCCCGAGAGAACCTTACTCTTTGGGAGATAATTCGCAATATGGATCAGATTTTAGAGGAGTGGGGCAAGGTTTACCCCTCATCTAAGATGACGGTACGCAAGTTTGCACAGCTGGTTTCTGTAAAGCGTAGTCAGGCCGCAGTATACCTGAAAGTGGTTTTGTCTAATGACAAGGGGCTTCTTGATTCCATGAAGGCCGGCGATATTAAAGCGATAGAGGTGGCGCATGAGCTGGTCTGTCTAAACGGCCGAGACAGAAAAGAGTTCATCGGACGAATTCAGTCGGGGGAAATAGTTACCAAAGAAATGATTGTTGCCGGCAAAAAAGGTCAGGTGGGGAAAGTTCAGTCAAAAAAACCATCTAGCCCGGTCAAACAGGTAGCGTTGAAACTCAATAAAAAGGCAAATCCGCAGCCAGTTGCGTTCATAGTTAACACCGTCGTTGAAAAGCTTAACCAGAGTGATTTAACAGAGCGAATAAAACTCTGTGACCTCGAAGATCCTTCTGGGCTTTCTACAGCGTTAACTGAGTTATTGGAGTATATAGATAAAGAAGGGTTTTCCGATAAGTGAAAGTACTAGGTTCCCGTATTGAAAAAAAGACACGAACATCCCTTAGGCTGCCGGCTATCGCTATTGAAATGATTAAAAAATCCATGCTAAATCAGAGTTATGGTTCTCGCGAACGAAGTAGGTGGATTTCTGAGGCGGTTGAGCGACTGGTAAACAAAAATGATTTTTGGCATTTGGTTGCAGAGGAATTTATGGATAGCGGTGAAAATGAAGTAATTCCTCTAACGCTCGAATACCGCATTAGCGCGCTTATTAAGAACGCTGAGATTCAGATGAGGGAGGGCGGTGACAGCAAGGTTGTTGATAGGAGTATAATTTTGAGGGCAGCAATAAGCCAACGCCTAATTACAGAGGGTGGGGGGGTAGTGGAATTTTAACCTTATGTTGTTCATTGGCTCATCTTTTTTTAGATTCGATCTGAATGAAACATGACGCCCACGGGATACTTTCGTGATTCATATGCAATGCGCTAATCGTCAATTGTGTGGTCAGGTTTGATTGACCATAGTCGCTGTCTTTATTGTTTTTAGGTTGTCGCTCCTTACTATACTTGGGTTTAATATTTTTCTTATATAGGTATTTTAAATACCTATATAAGAAAAATATTAAACTATTCTGTTGTCTTAGTTTAATAATCCCTATATATTGGTATTATGAATACCAAAATAGGGTCAAAATTAAACACGTTGCTTAGTGCTCAGCCTTCTGGCGTTGTGCTCTCTTCAGCATGGCTAGTGGAACAAGGGTATAGCCTTGATCTGCAAAAGCAGTACAAAAAGAGCCAGTGGTTTGATTCTATCGGCACAGGTGCTCTTATACGTCATGGTGATCAAGTGGATTATTTGGGCGGCATTTATGCCCTGCAATCCCAGCTAGGCTTAAGTGTGCATCCAGCGGGTAAAACTGCGCTATCGTTACAGGGAAAAGCTCATTACTTGGAGCTATCCGCCAAGAAAGTACAGCTCTTTGGCGGTAAAGACGACAGATTGCCGCTTTGGTTTAAAAAGCGGGATTGGAACCTAAGCGTAGAGTGTAAGCTGACTTCCTTTTTGCCCCCAGAACTGGGTTTGGTAGAAATCGAATACAAGAGTTTCAAAATAAAAGTTTCAAGTCCCGCACGAGCGCTCGTGGAGTGCTTATATTTGGCCCCCAAGTATCAACCATTATTGGAAGTGTTTGAGCTGATGGAGGGTATGAATAATTTGCGGCCAGCCTCGGTACAAAATCTATTGGAAGGCTGTTCATCGGTAAAGGTCAAGCGCCTGTTTCTATACATGGCGGATAAGGCTGGTCATGAATGGCTGAATTTTATCAATTTGGACAAGGTTGATTTGGGGGCGGGTAAACGATGTATCGTAAGTGAAGGGGCTTATGTATCTAAGTATCAGATAACCGTTCCCAAAGAGTTAGAGGCAGCATCATGAACGAAGCTTATAAAAAGCAAGTTAGTCTTTTGTTGGATGTTTTGCCAGAGGTTGCAAAAGAAGTGTGCTTTGCTATGCATGGTGGTACGGCTATTAACCTATTTGTGCGGGACATGCCAAGGCTGTCTGTCGATATTGATTTAACCTATGTCGAGATAGCCGGTCGCAAAGAAACGCTTGACGGGATCAATGCCGCGCTTGTTAGCATCAAAGAGCGTATCGAAGGTTTGCGCCCATCGATACGGGTTCAGCATAAAGCAAATGTATGTAAGCTTCAGCTTAATGAGCGCGGAGTGATCATCAAAATTGAAGTCAATATGGTTGGGCGTGGCTTGATCAGTGATGTTACCAAAGTTCAGCTTTGCAAAGCAGCACAAGAGCAGTTTGATGTGTTTTGTGTGATGCCTATTGTGCCGCTTGCTCAGACGTATGGCGGCAAGTTATGCGCGGCAATGGATAGGCAGCACCCAAGAGATTTGTTTGATGTAAAGTTATTGTTAGAGAATGAGGGTTTTACCAATGAGATTAAACGCGGGTTTATCTTTGGGCTAATCAGTAGTAGTCGACCTACTCATGAATTGCTTGGTCCGCATTTACTTGATCAGCGGGTGGCCTTCAAAAACCAGTTTGAAGGCATGAGCTCTATAGGGTTTAGTTACGATGATTTTGAAGCTACAAGGCTGAAACTAATCGAGACGATAAAGGCTAGTTTGAATAGTGCCGATAAGGCTTTTTTATTAAGCGTCAACCGCTTAACGCCTGATTGGTCACTATACGATTTTGAAAATTTCCCGTCTGTAAAGTGGAAGCTACTGAATTTAGAAAAATTTAAAAAGGGCAAACCAGAGGCATACCAGCAGCAATTAGCTGAACTGGAAAGTCTTCTGAGATAGTGACTGCGAATCTCAATATAATAGAGCGCTTTTTAGTCCCGAAATGGCAATAATGAACAAGTGTAAATTAGCGTTTGAATGAAGGCGGTTATTGTTAATATAATCAATATAATCAATGGAATAATGGATTTCTTGTTGCCTCTTACCCTTTAAAAAATCACCTTATCCTTTAGGAGAACTGAAGCATATAAAATGCGCACACCTTTGTAGCGCTCTAGTGTCCTTATACTGCTTCGATGCGCTCCGTATCAATAAATCACACTGCCCTATAGGGCGTCAAATCAGTTAAGGGTAGGTTGAAGCGTCTTCAGTGAATCGTTCCTATCCGCACCAATCTCCTTTGGTGCGGATAGGGTTAGGCTATTACCTCTTCCTACTGATTGTGCAATAGCCATCATCTTTTCCGCTTGCTTTTTCCCTCCTTTGTCATTGTTGAATGCAGCCACGATTTTTGTATCTGGATACTTAGCCAAAACCTTACCGATTAATTCCCCAGTTTTAGGTGTCCAGTTACCCGACGCAGTAAAATAGGCGGTATTGGAAGGACTAAACTTTTGATAGTGAGAAAGGGCCTCTAGGGAAGACTCAACAAAGATAATCTGGTGGAGTTTTTTAGGGATTTGACTATACCAAATCCCTTTGTAGCCATATTTTGAAAAACCCGTAAATTTGGCGCTTTTGAATTCAAATCCACAAAGCCCGCTTTCATTCCAGTGAGGAAAGATAAGGGCTTGGTTGTACCCCTCCAGCACACGGTCTTGAAAGAGGGGAGCGTTAAGGGTCTCCTGAGTGATGTTTCGGCTTTCGAGGTAGTCGGACTGTATGGCCGCTGTGAGTCTGCTGAGCGTCTTAAGCACCAGAGGGATATCCTTGCCCGCATCTGGCGCTTCTTGGCCTTCCTGGGGTGCCTTAGCAGCCGGGGTGTTTCTGGCCTTTAGCGTTGCGCTACCGAACAAATAACCACGTAAAATTTTTCGTGCATAACCCAGGTTGCAGCCACCCTCCTGCCACTGAACAAAGCTAATAACATCACCACCGATTTTATTAT
>JAHRVS010000264.1 GCA_019090565.1 Gammaproteobacteria bacterium | reverse complement strand
GCCTCGAGCAACGATGCAGCTGCTTGCTTTTCAAGCTCAACACGGCGTGACTCAAACTCTTCCAAGTTTGCACCGGTAGCAGGCACAGCCTTGCTAAAAGGAATTAAATAATTACGCGCATAACCCGACTTTACATTAACCTTGTCACCAAGGTTGCCCAGGTTACGACTTTTTTCTAAAAGTATTACTTCCATCTCATTTCCTCTCGTCTCAACAACCAGCTACAAGAAACAACTTTCTTGTCACTACTCTTGAGAATCTTTTCTAAATCGATTTCTGAAATCAAAAAAACTGTCTGCCAACACCAAAATTACCATAGGTAAATATAAGTATGGCCCTAATACAAAACTTGCCATGTAAAACGCGACCAAGCTGCGTCGATGTACCGCTAGCACCTTAACGATCCCGTGAACCAAAGCAATACCCGCTACAGTCAAAGGAATGATTAATACCGTCACCACTGACGCTATCGGTGAGCTGACACTGACTGTTGCCAAGCCCAACACCAAAGCCCCTGCGACAACGGCTGGTAGTTTCAGCTGGTGAAATTCTTGTTGGAACCCACCAGGGTTATAAAGCACCGCTTGCCACCATCGTGCTACAAGTAATGCCAACATTGCCGTACTTGCCAGACTGAAGCTGTAAAAATTCGCCACAAGCAGCTCAAAATGCTGAGCATCTAAAATCGGCAAATTCAACTGCTTTTCGAGGTCAATCTTTTCCGCAAGCTGCTTCATCATGTCCAGCAGCTGCGCAAAAGGAACAAGCTCAAACTTAATAACAGCCAATGCGACAAAAGCAACTGCTACCTGCTGAAGGATCATCGCCTGCATAAGAGAAACCGTTTCTCTGAGCACCACAGATGAAAAAAACACCAGCATAATCAGCGGCAGAGCAACACCATCGCCCATGTACCAAAGGTACGCTGCCGGCACTACTGCCCACAATGCAACCAGAAGGCCCTCTGCGGACCCTTTTCGTAACGTGACAAGCGCGACAATAGACGCACTCAGCCACGACACAAGCGGAATCATACCCAGCAAAAGCGCCGCCAGGATCGCATTCCGCCGACCCCGCATTGCATATTCAGCCAGTGCGCGCATGCTTAGCGAGCTCCTTGGTCTATGACTTAATCTAAAACTTAGTCGTGCCGATCGGTATAAGGCAGAATCGCTAAATAACGCGCCTGCTTGATAGCAGTGGTTAACTGACGCTGATAGATCGCCTTGGTGCCGGTAATACGGCTAGGTACGATTTTACCATTTTCACTGATGTAAGCTTTCAGCAGTTCAATGTCTTTATAATCGACATGTTCAATGCCTTCGGCAGTAAATCGGCAATACTTACGTCTACGGAAATAACGGGACATTTACTTTCTCCTGGTTCGTGCGTTGAGACTCGCTTAAGGAGCCCCTCTGTCAATCTTTTGTGCGTGAAGCAAAATCCGGTAAGACTCTTCTTGAAAGCTGGTTCGGCCAATAAAGCCAGTAACCACAAGATATTCGCCTTCTTTCAGATTTCTAACGCTTTGCTGTAAAACTTCGCCGCTTGCTTGAACAACTATCTGGCAACGCGCTTCACGGACCAAGTCAGCCTCAATCTGTTTAGAGCGGTGTTCTACGGTAAAACGTTGGTGTGGAATTCCTGCTGGGCTATGGCGGAGGGGCTCAATCTTTACAACACGACCGGATAGCTCTAGGCAGTTTTTTTCCATTGCTTCGACGTGGCTTATTCGCTCTTGTTGCTAGCTTCTTCGCTTGGCGCTTTGGCTTCAACTTTGGCTTCCGGCGCCCCACTCGCTTGAGTGCGAACATTTCTATCTGCCGTGTTGCGTTGCGTTCGCTCATCAGCCACTTTTAGCAACGGAGACTCCACCGTTACTGCTTCATCGCAACGAATAACCAAGTTACGAATAACCGCATCGTTAAAACGAAAGTTATTAGTGAGCTCATCAACCACTTCAGAGCCACACTCAATGTTCATTAATACGTAGTGGGCTTTGTGCAGCTTGTTGATTGGATAGGCCAATTGACGACGACCCCAGTTCTCTAGGCGATGAATGGTGCCACTGGCATTTTTAACCATGCTTGTGTACCGCTCAATCATGCCAGATACTTGTTCACTCTGATCAGGGTGAACAAGAAAAACAATTTCATAATGACGCATATATGCTCCTTACGGATGTTAAAACAGCCTTTATTCTCTTTGAGTCCGAAGTTTGGACAACGATTTTAAAGGCAAGGAGTGAGTTCATTTAAACTACTAAAACTACAATAAAGTAGGTAATACTAGCTCAAAATGAAAGCCGACGAATTTTACTGGATAGTAGAGAGATATGCAAATAAAGAGTATAGCAATACCCCCTGCGTGGATCCTTCGCGTAAACGTCTACAGAGACAGAACGAGATTCACTCCCCGCTAACCACGTAAGACCTTAATAATGATGTGAAAAATACGGCTCTATGACTAGTGCGCTATCTATCAATGACGGTAGGATAACACGGCCGTTCGGATCACCCGTAGGCCTGCTAACAAGCAGCATAGAAATTTGCAAGCTCATCATCTAAGCAGAGAGCCTCTTGCCATCAAGCGCAAGCCTCTAGGGGTGGGGCGCTGTATCAATATATTCGGAGCAGGTGTCGGTGAATACCAACTTGAAACACAATAGCTGGCAGTTTTGGATTGACCGAGGCGGCACCTTTACCGATATCGTCGCGCTATCACCAAAAGGCGTATTAATCAGTGATAAGTTATTGTCTGAGAACCCAGAGCAATACAGTGATGCAGCAGTGGAAGGCATTAAACGTATCGTCTCCCAAAGTGATGACAATCAACATTTACCTTTCTTCATCCGAATGGGCACCACTGTGGCCACCAACGCCCTATTAGAAAGAAACGGGGATGCTACGTTATTGGTCATTACCAAAGGTCTTGGTGATGCACTACGGATCGGTTATCAACACCGCCCGGAACTTTTTTCACTGAAAATCCACCTGCCGGATATGCTCTACACGCGCACGCTCGAAGCCGATGAGCGCATCTCTGCACAAGGGAACGTATTACACCCCTTGGATGAGCAAGCCTTGCTACCTGACCTGCAGCAAGCATTTGAGCAAGGGATTCGCTCGGTGGCTATTGTATTGATGCACGGCTATCGATACACCGAGCACGAATCACGCATAGCCGCTTTGGCAAAACAAATTGG
>JAHRVS010000263.1 GCA_019090565.1 Gammaproteobacteria bacterium | reverse complement strand
TCTAAATCAAAATCCATGTGCTGATCGGCTTTACGTAGTACATAGAAAAAGCGGGCGGCATCGTTGCCCACTTCTTCGCGTAACTCTCTGAGCGTGACGAATGAGCCGGAGCGGGTGGACATTTGTACGCGCTCTTCGCCGCGATAGAGAATGGCAAATTGTACCAGCTGAATGTCCAGTTTTTCGGGCGCAAGGCCCAAAGCCTGCATGGCGGCTTTTACGCGGGCCATGTAGCCATGGTGATCGGCACCCCAGATGTTGATCAGTCGATCAAAGCCGCGATCCAGTTTTTCCATGTGGTAGGCAATGTCTGACGCGAAGTAGGTGGTTTGGCCATTGTCACGTTTGACTACGCGGTCTTTGTCGTCACCGAAACCAGTCGAGCGAAACCACTGTGCGCCATTTTCTTCAAATATGTAACCGCCTTTTTGCAGACGAAGGATGGCTTCGTCAATTTGATGCGCATCCATTAAGGATTTTTCAGAGAACCAGTTTTGGTAGCGAGCGCCAAATTCACCCAGGTCGTCACGAATATCATCAAGAATGGAGCTTAACCCTGCATTGAAGACGGTGGCGTATTGGTCACCGAGTAATTGCTGTGCGTTGTAAATCAGGCCATCGATATGGGCTTCTTTATCGCCTTCGCCCTGGTCATCCTCATCGGCAGGAACACCTTTGTAAAGGGCATCGACCTCTACCAGTAGAGAGTGGTTGTGATCATGTTGCAACGTACGGGCGATATCCAAGATATAGTCGCCTTGGTAGCCATTACGAGGAAAGGAGAACTCCTTGCCGCAAAGCTCCAAATACCGTAACCATACACTGGTAGCGAGAATGTTCATTTGCCGACCGGCATCGTTGACATAGTATTCCCGGTACACATCAAAGCCGGCAGCTTCCAGTAAATCAGACAAGGCGGCCCCGTAAGCAGCCCCTCTACCATGGCCCACATGTAATGGGCCTGTTGGGTTGGCGGAGACAAATTCCACCAGGACTTTTTCGCCATTGCCTACAGCGCTGCGACCATATTCTTGGCTTTGCTCTAAGACCTTGCCAACGACTTCGTATTGATTGGCATCGCAGAGGAAAAAATTCAGAAAGCCGGGCCCGGCGATTTCCACTTTGTTAATGGCACCGTGTGCAGGAAGGGCATCCATAATGTGTTGCGCGAGGTCGCGCGGCTTTAAGCCTGCAGGTTTGGCCAGCATCAGCGCAATATTACAGGCCATATCCCCGTGGCTTTTATCTTTTGTGTGATCCAAGCGGATGTTGGCGCGAGTCTCTTTGGGTAATACGCCCTGGGCTTTGAGGGTGGAGATGGCGCTTTCGATAACTTGCTGTAGTTGCTCTTTCATCTGCTAGGAGGCCGGCTCAATAAATTTATGGAAACGGTTAATGATACGTGATTGGGGATGCTAGGCATAGCGGTATATGGGCTCTGGCCCCGTGCGGCGTAGGCACGTTGAATTTTTCGGGGCGTGGTTCTTGGGGGGCTGGCGAGATTAAATTAGAAGCCGGAGCCAGGTTGATGCCGCATATGAAGGCTTCGATAAGTAGAGGATAGGTTTGCCAAAAGTGCTGTTCAGTGGAGGCGCTCTATAGGGCGTTATTGGTAAGCAAAGAAAGCAAAGCCATGGGTAGTTTGAGGCCTGCTTCAACATTGAAGCCATAACCATGGCTATTCATATCTCTGCCTACCTCTAATGGTATAGGGGGCGAGGAGCGACTAAGGGAATGGTGAATAGTATCACTCCAATGTGTGAAAAATTCACACATTTAATAAACTCTGATTGATAAACTTAATTGGATTTTTCGAGTTCTACAGGACTCCTTAAACGTTGCGATTAGAGTTGCGAGGTAATATTTATCTCGCATGAAAATCACTATTTTTAGAAATACCTTAAGCACTCATTGGAGGGTGAATTATGAAAAATATTTGCAAGCTGTTTACGTTCGTTACACTTTCAGCATGCCTTGTAGAAACAGCCTCGGCAAAGAGTCTGGGTGGAGATGGCCCTCAGGCCAACCCGCATGTTAAATCGATTCTATACGGTAATGCTCGGCTAAAGCCGATTAATACCCTAAGTACGGGAGAGATGTTAAAACGAACGACTTTATCTAGCATGAAGAAAACCATTAATAAGCAGACTTTTACTTTTACAAAATATTTAGATGGAAAAGGAAACGTATCCCAGGAAATAAAAAATAGTAAGGGTATCGTTATTCCTGAAAAAGAGGTGCCTACTTCAAAAATTCAAATTGTTGGGCCAGAAGTTAATGCTTGGATAAAAAAAGTGATGCAGAGCGGTGATCATAGAGCCACTCTAGAAGTGGATATCGCACTCTCGCTTGATATTCCGATATTTGTAACTCCGGAAGTGGGAGTGGGTGAGATTCGAGATGGACAAACGATAAATGGAAAAATTAATGGTGATAAAATCTCGCCCAAGGAGCTTAATGCTTATAGCAATAGGTCTGCAGCCATCGAATTGAGAAATCAGCTTAAGGCGGATGGTCAACGAATGGATTTGTTGAAAAAATGGGCAAGCGCACACAAATTGG
>JAHRVS010000262.1 GCA_019090565.1 Gammaproteobacteria bacterium | reverse complement strand
TGCAAAATGAATTTCAAAAACTACCCACTCAGCCCGCCCACGGGTTCGCCCGCACCGGCACCTGGGGACTTTACGATTATAACTCCCATGAGACAGGTACCACCCTTCGCCTCAAATTGCTCGATACCCACTGCCCTCTTCATTTAAGCTTAGAGATAGAGGTTGGTGTGAAACTGTCTTTACGGCTAATTACCCATAACCTTTCTCAAAAGCCCATCCATTTTAGCCAGGCCTTACATAGTTATTTTCCCACGCAAAATATTTCACAAACCAGCATTCATGGTTTAGCGAACTGCGAATACCTCGACGCTATAGATGGGTGGAAGAAACAGCATCAAACCGGCCCAGTCACTTTCTGTGAAGAAACGGACCGCGTTTATCTTGGCAATGTGGAAAGCTTGAAAATTATGCACCGTAATGGGCAAAGAGTTGAATCACAAAATACCCTGATAGAAAGCTCCGGCAGCGCATCCTGTATTGTCTGGAACCCTTGGAAAGAAAAATCCGCACGCCTTTCACAATTTAGCCCAGAAGCATATCAATCCATGCTTTGTGTAGAAACTGCAAATGCTGCTTCCGACTCGATAAAACTGATAGAGGGTGCGACGCACACCCTAAGCCTGTCTCTCAGCAACCTCCTTTCTTAACCCCAGTCGCGCATAGTTAATTTGGACGCCGAGTTAAAGGTGATATTATAGTCACCATTAACAAATGGTAGAATTATGGCCATTCGATGAAACCCCGAGTCATAACTAATGAGCTGGAGTAAATCCATACACGCTTTTCACGACAGCATATAAAAATCCAGCCCATAGGGTGGTCACTAATTAATTTGTTAAATTTTATCAGGCACTTTTCTTAAAACCATGAGTACGCCAATTGTCATTAAGATCAAGCCAATAAGACACTGAGAGCTCAATATATATTGTGTCGCTCCTAGCAATGCATAATGACCAATGATACTCATTGATTGCTAACGATTTACACCATAGGGCATACGCTCTATAAGCAAGACGAGAGTGCCTGCCCCAGCTTTTTCTTTCCAGTCAAAGCTTTATTAGGAATTTAATATTTCTAACACAGCCTTTGCCACAGGGTCGGATGATGCCGGATTTTGGCCGGTTATCAAGTTACCATCAGTAATAACATACGGGTGCCAATCATCGGATTTTGAATAATTTGCCCCTTTTGCTTTCAATTCGTCTTCCAGCAGAAAAGGCACAATCGAGGAGAGTTGTACTGCATCTTCTTCCGTGTTGCTAAAACCCGTCACAGACTTCCCTTTTACTAAGGGCGTACCATCAGGCGCTTTAGTGTGACGGAGAACCGCAGGTGCGTGACAAACGGCAGCAACTGGTTTCCCAGAGGCATACATTATTTCAATCAAGGCGATAGAGTTTCTATCTTCGGCCAAATCCCACAGTGGCCCATGCCCGCCAACGTAAAATACCGCATCGTAATCATCAGGTAAAATATCTGATAGTTTCAATGTATTTGCTAACGCTGCTTGAGCCGTGTCGTCTCCCTTGAAGCGTTCAGTTGCTTGTGTCCAGAAGTCGGGCTCGTCACTTTTGGGGTCCAGGGGTGGCTGCCCGCCATTGGGCGAGGCAAGTGTCACATCTGCACTTCCATCATTAAATACATAATAAGGGGCCGCAAACTCCTCTAACCAGAATCCAGTTTTCTTTCCTGTATTTCCAAGTTCGTCATGTGATGTAAGTACAAGTAGTATTTTCATATGGGTTTTCCTTTTTTCCATATTAATTTAAGAGTATCTGACCTTATAGTTTCTTATTGGTAAATAATATTTTAGGGTCATCGCAAGGTATTGAGAGGCTAAAGGTTAAATACCTTCGGCAACCCAATTGGTCTCTTTCAGCATTATACGATTTTTGGCTTAACTTGCCGTTTTGATATTCACTGAAGTGCCATTTCTAAAACTGAGGCAACAGCAACAAAAGCGAGGCGGACTCAAGTCCGAAATGCATAACAATTTAAGCCCTTTACAGAGCCATGTGTTCAGCCATTAGTTTGGCTGGGGTTTCGTAACCACGTGTTTTTATTGGCCGGTTATTTAACTGGGCAATTACAGTTGAAACTTCCTCCTGCGACACTTTTTTAAAGTCCGCAAGCTTGGGCCAGTACTGCCTTAATAGCCCATTGGTGTTTTCATTGAGCCCTCTTTGCCATGAGCTGTACGGGTCTGCAAAGTAGACTGAAGGCGAGTTAATACAAGACGACTAGGGCAGCCGCTCTTTCAGTCCGGTTAAAGTGGGTATCTCAGCTTTTTCTTTGTCAATCAGACTTTTTTAAAAAGGTAAAATAACCTCGGGCATAACTACAATACAGGGTTAAAAAAGTTAAAACTTTTGCGCGCCTATGTCACTGCTCTCCCCCATGCTTCCAGCATTACATATCGAGTTAATTATTTGTTGGAAAGTGATCCTTACTGAGTGGTTTCCACTGGGGACTTTAAACTCGAAATAGATGCACATCTGTGAACTGCCGCACAAATAGTAAATACAGCAACTGTGCGTATTTATTATTTGCAATAGCTCCTATCCTCGTGACTAACATTAACGATTCTTTTATAGTGCCTATATCAACGAACGCTCTAACCCTGTATACACATGGTTATATTTTGTTGAATATAATAAAAGCTTAATCAGGGGGAATATAAAAAATGACAAAAAAAATGGGGCTAATGTGCAGCGTCGCACTGCTATGTACTGCTTCAATCAGCCAGGCTCAAGTAACGCCTGTGAGCGATAGCGTGCTAAGAGAAACAAGCGGGCAATATAATTACGTTACCACCACGCTAAATACCATCGAGATGGCAAGCGAAAAAGGCGCTACTGTGGGCGGCTTTATTGGAGAGGTTACTGGGGGCGCTATTGGCGGGTATGCCTTAGGAACAGCAGGAAGTATTGTTGGCGGCACTGCAGGAGGTATAGCGGGGGGCGCTAGCGGACTTGTAGTCGCCTCCGTTCCTTTGGCTGTGGTAGGAACCGTTACAGGTAGCATTACTGGTCGGGTTGCCGGAATGGTCGTTGGTGGAACAACGGGGAAATTCGTCGGGCGTAAAGCAGGCAGTTTTGTTGGCCACTATGCCGGAGCTACTGCGGGTGTAACATTATCAACACTGGCAGCCCCCGTGTTTATTGTCCATGATGCCATCCAAGCCAGACCGGCAAAGAGGCTTTCCCATTAAACTAGACTTCCATAAGGATCAGCTTCTTAGCGCATAGCAAACAGCCTTATGTCCACACCTAAATATTAAATGGGCTCAGCATCAAAACCACCTCAAACCGAGGTAGCACCTTAACGCGCTCTTTTGCCTAGACAATCAACTCCGCTTTAGACTGGGGTTGATTGCCTATTCCAGTGGCCATTTCAAAAACCATGAATGCTGCATGTTTATTTGCGAGCCACTTATTAGAAACAGGCACGAATAATAGATTCGTGAGATGCAGAAATTATCAGGGCATGCCTGCGTTAAAACCACTGAAACCTACACCCATGTTCTTCGGCAGAATTTAGGCAAAGGACTTAGCTCTCCGGAAAAGCCGAGCAGCCAAGCAAACCCCTGTACGAGTTGCAGCTTCAAAACCTTAGCGCTTAAACCAAACTTGTACGGCTCCTTCTTCTCTAATGCCACCCCCAAGATTATTCCCTCGCAGCCAAAGCCAAGGTGCAGCGCATCGCACAACATAGGCCCTGTATACGACAGGTCCCGCAGTTGACCCCTCGCTCATACCCTAATACACGACTTCGCCCCGTTCTTGAGACGGTGCTCCTCTACTCTCACATAAAAGATCCTATTTTCAGGCATACCCTCAACGGGTTCAGACCAGCAACATATCAAAAGGGTTCAAATCACACCTCCCCACCCCCTAATCCTGCTTTTGACTGCCTAATCTGCACACAGGCCTCTAGCTAAAACTTGCAAAATTCTTTACTATCATCGCTTGACGTTAAGTGAAAACTCGTGTCAGAAAGGAACTCCTGATCACTTGCCCCGGATGGGCGGTGGCATTTCAATAAAAATAATCCCTATAGAATGAACGGTGTATGATTATGGAAAAGAAACAAACGTCCTTATGGATGTACCTGCCTTATTGTGTCCCCATGCTGGTCGCTGTCTTTGGCGCACAGTTGGTTTTCTTC
>JAHRVS010000261.1 GCA_019090565.1 Gammaproteobacteria bacterium | reverse complement strand
CTCGGCAATACCGTGTTAAGCGTGCAGGCCAGGAGGATCAGGAGTTCGTGCAGATGCTCTTATTAAAGGTCGATAGGTTGCCTGTGGATTTAGTTTTGGCTCAAGCGGCAATGGAGTCCGCTTGGGGCTCTTCGCGATTTGCTACGCAAGGTAATAATTATTTTGGACAGTGGTGCTTTTCCGAGGGCTGTGGCTTGGTACCATCACAGAGGGGGGAGGGTGCGCGCCATGAGGTGCGTCGATTTGCTACCCCTGCAGGTTCTGTGAACGCTTATATGAGAAACATTAACAGCCACCCTTCTTATCATTTACTGAGGGATCTACGTTATAAAAATAGAACGAATGGGCGGGTTGCATCGGGTGGCGACTTGGCAGAGGGCCTTGTGGGATATTCACAAATGGGCGGTGAGTACGTGGTGGCAATTCGAAATATCATCAAGAATAATCATTTGCATCAACTTGTGGTGGGGATCTAACCTTGAGCGGTATTTTGGGCAAAATAGGTATGGGTAAGTAGATAAAAGGTGGCAGTATTTGTGTGTATTGGCGAGAAAGGGGGCGACTGTCAATGAGAATAGGGATCGGGCTGGCGTAGCCAGTGGTTGCTTCTGCCATGTACTTAACCCGCCCCAGTGAAATTTAATAAGCGGTTAGAAGCTAAATTGAATTTCCGTAAAGAAGCGGTCGTTGTTTTCTATTGCTTGGTAAAAGAGGACAGGACTGCGTCTACTTATGTAGTCAATGAACCCTGAGTTGAGAGTGATGGGGGTCAGAGTAATGATAGCCTATCCATAGGCGCTGAAAACCCCCATCAAAAACGCTCCTGAATAAGCTCCCGCCGTTTAAAAATAATAAGTAGGTGACGGTTGCGTTGCTATGATCAAAGCTGTAGAAGGAGCGCAGAGCTATGCTTAGGCTGTTTTTCTGAACGAAATCGGGAAATAAGTTTTTTGCACTTGCTTGCTGCAACGTCATGTTTAACATTTCACTTTCGTAGCCGAAAATGTGACGATTCGCAATTTCAAATGAAAGGACGGTATCACTCAATCCCATGTAATCAAACCCGATCAGCATGTCTAGCCGATTTTTATCGGAAGTGCCGCGATAGTTAATACCCGCATTAAAGGCCGATTCTGCTTTAAATAACCACGGGCCTGAAACGACACTCCCAGTAACACCCAGCTTTAACTTTGCTTCGAGATAAACCAGTAAAGTCCATGGGGCTATCGCCTGGTGAGAGGTCGAGGTCACTGGATTGGGCTTAATTATAGGCTCCCTGGATGGACAGGTACGCGCTGGTGTTAATTTTTTTGCTGGATTCCCTGGGCGTTGAAAAGCCCGATTCTTTAACGCCTAGGTTTTCAGAGTACGTGGTATCAAACCCACTTTCGTCAAGCTCGCTAAGTGGTTCTGCCTCAATGCTGCCACAAAAAATACGAAACACTGGTAAAAATACGTAGGGTGGTTTCATGTTGCAGCCCTTTCTCAATGCTACGTACGCTAAAGAAGCTTTCGTTTATATCCTGATTAAATTTTATGTTGTTCGATTTAAAAATTGTTTTATGCAATGTTTTTTTATTTTGCGTGGTTTTCATTTCTATTTCTGTCGCAACCCAAATGCCATCAATCATTTCCAGTTTTTTCACGTCAAGGTATTTCTTTTTGCTGCCTTCTTGCAGAATATGTAGCGCACGAACGACAACAAAGTTGTCCTGGCGTTCAAACATATAGGACTTTTTGTACCCTGTTTCATTGAGGTTTTTTTGTGTTTTGGGAAGGGTTTTCATCACCCATATTGGATGGTCGCGAACGCTACTTTCTTTAACGATACGATAATTGTAATCATCAATGTCTTTTGATGTCATGTCTGAGTGGGTGAGATCAGAGCCCATAAATGCACTGCATTTATCACTTGAGGCGATGCGTTTTGTTTTCTGTAATACAGGCCGGTATAACCATTGGTCGTCATGTTTTGATGCATCATCATAGTCATAGGTCAAGAATGCCGTATTTTTACACTGGGGGGGGATAGAAAAAATGCCATTTTCTTGATGGAATCGTGGAGGTCCATGGCGTAATTTCTCATATCTCTGGTGCGTGTACTGCCGTGTTTGTCAATCATGGTCATGGTTGACATGGATTTGTTGCCTTCATCGCGATCACTGACTTGCATTGCGACCATCATCAGCAGTGATGGCAAAAGGGCCTGTTGGGAATAGAAATAAAGCAGCAAATGGTAAGAGGCGTTTTTTCATGGCAACTTGAGCTCCTAGTTTACGGCGTATTTAGTGGATCAGCAGTGATGAGATGATTGTTTCGCAGACCTGTTCAGAGGCAGCGTCTATATTTGTGTTATGCAACTGGTTGCACGCGTCTATTTTTGGTGGCGTATTTCGGAATGGAATGCTTGCTATAAAGAGGTTGATGGTGCCAATAATCATAAAGTGGACAATCAAGGGGTTGGATGGTTTAAAAATACCTTGTTCCTCACCTAGTTGCAGCGTCAGGTTAAGCTGGAATAAAATTCGCAACATCTGTTCACGCGCGCGTGAGGGCATGCTGACCCCGCCTGAGGCCATCTCTCGCATCAAAATACTGGCAAAGTCAGGGTTTCTGGCGCTGCTATTTGCGAACGTTTTAATGTGAACATGCAGTTTTTTTACCGGGTCACTTTCCGCTTCAACCGCTTTAATAACCGTATCTACAATAGGGTTAAGCAGTGTGGTGAGCACATTTTCATAGAGTGTTGCTTTGTCTTTGTGGTGATAGTAAATGCTTGCTTTATTGACATCGCATTGTTTTGCAACACCGTCCATGATGGTTCCGTCGTAACCATGTTGGGCAAACATTTTTGTTGCTCCAATTAATATTTTATCGGCCGTTTTTATTTTGGTCATAGTTTCTATTTTATCGTCTAATGAATTTTACATGTTAATGTCGAATCGTCGGCAGGCTGTTTTTTGGCTTTATGGTCAATTTCATTATGGCGCCAACAAGTAAGAGGTCTGCTGCCATAGCAACCAAAACAATAAGCCCAGTGATCAAACCGAAATTATGAAGATTTGTCATGCTGGCAAACATGAAAACAAAAAAACCGGAACTCAAAACGATAGAGGTAATAAAAATTGCGCGCCCCGTGGAATTAGTGGTCAATAATATAGCCTCATCCACATTGTTTGTTTCAGAAAAATAGCGATTAAAGCTGTGCATAAAATGAATGGTGTCATCAACCACCATGCCAATGGCAATGGCCCCAATGAGAATGGTAAACATATCGAGAGGGATGTCGAAGAGAACCATGATTGCGATGCCAAATAGGATAGGGGCTAGATTGGGGAATAAGCTTAAAAGGCCAAGTTTAACGTTGTTTAAAAGTATGACCATTAAAATAGCGATGACACCAAAAGCAATAATATAGCTATTAATGGCGCTTTTTATTGATTGGGTGATGGTGTCAGCGAGAATGGGCAGTGTGCCGGTAATGGTGACGCTTGCTGTATCTTGAAACGCCCTGTTTAACAGGATATTAAGCTTGTCCATTAATTCGACATACTCCACGGCATCTACCCATGGGGCTTTAATCGATAAGCGCGTTTTAGAAAATCGAGAGTCAACGATGTTTTCTAACTCATCGCTACCGCTGTTTTCAAAAAGTAGAAATTCTTGTGCAATGAGGTCTGTATTTTGCGGTATGCGGTATTCGCTATGTTGATTCTCATTAAGTGCTTTGTTTATTTCCATCAATATATCATTTATTGAAAATATTTTACCAATGAAATAGTGCTCACCTTGAAAGGTATAGATTTCTTTTGTGACGCTCTCTAGGGTGTTTAAAAATACGGGGTTGTATACGCCATTCTCGTTGTGGGTATCGAGTACCACTTCAATGGTGATGGAGCCGTTTAGCTCCCTATCGATGGTTTCTGTGCTGGTGCGAACGATATTATCTGCCGGAAACCAGTGCAGTGGGTTATGGGAATACTGCATGGTAGAGACTAAGGCTATGGATATAAGCATGACTCCGCCCGCAATACTAACTACGGTTTTTGGATAGGTAATTGATATGAGCCCGAGTCGGTGTACCAGTCGATCTAGCAGTAAGGGTTTTACAGGAGATGAATGTTGTTTTGGTTTTATGGGTAACGCCGCAATAAGCGCAGGTAGAAGAACCAGTGTTAGGATGAGCTGGTAGCTGACTCCCAGAGCAGAAAACATTCCAAGCCGTGCTACGGGAGCGATATCTGAAAAGGAAAATGCGGCAAGGGAGCTGGCTGTGGTTAGGGAGGTCATAAATATAGCGAGCCCTGAATGTCCTAATGCGTACGCGATAGCTTCTTTTTTGTCATTTACCTCATCGTACTTGGCGTAAAATACGGCAAGCACGTGTACGGATGCACCTACCCCTACCGCTAATAGAAGCGATGGCAGAATTTGCGTCATGGCGTTAACCGGTGCGCCATACCAGGCCATGGATCCGACTGTGGAAAGCAGGGTCAATAATACGATTAATAGAGGCAGGAATATCCCGCTTACTCGCTTAAACATGATCAACAGAAACGTGGCGATTGTGATAATGACATACAAAATAAAGGTAGACATGTCGTTGATTAGCGATGCTTGCAGGTTTTTTGTCACGATGGGTGAACCCGCAATATAGGTATGGGTATCGTTGCGTTCATATTTTTTGAGAATGGTTTCAATTTTTCCGATTAACCGATTTGTTTCTTCTACATTGATAAACGTGAGATTTTCGGCGTTTACTTCCCCATTATCCTGATTAAGGTTCTCCGGTGTAAAATCGGTGTTGTCGAAACCACTTTCCAGTAGATCGCTTTCAATTTCAATCTCAGCATGGATGGAGCTGTATGTCTGCGTAGTAATGACGAGGGTGGTAAATGTGGCACTTTTATTTAGGTAAAGATCAAGGTATGTGGGGTTGG
>JAHRVS010000260.1 GCA_019090565.1 Gammaproteobacteria bacterium | reverse complement strand
TAAGAGAGCGTAAAGAAGATATCCCCCTGTTAAGCCAAGCTTTTATCGACAAACTGGCAAAACAAGGTGGCATAGAAAAGCCCGACATTGCGGCATCGGCTCAATGGGCCCTGAACAATTTCAGCTACCCCGGTAATGTACGTGAACTGGAGAATATTCTGGAACGCGCCATGACCTTGTGCGAAGGCCAACTGATTAATGAAGAACACCTACAGCTGCCCAGCTCACCCTTAATAAGCAGCCCTCCCTCCGTAGAGGTTTCGCCTACCCATGCCGCGAACTCTGCCATCGGTTTTGCTATGGGAAAACCTAGTGAGGAGCAACAAGAAGACTTACCGGAAGGTGAATCACTGGAAGACCATCTCGTTTCTATCGAAAAACAGGCCATCTTAAAGGCACTGGAAGAAACACGGTGGAATCGTACCGCTGCCGCAAAGAAATTAGGCATGAGCTTTCGCTCACTGCGCTATCGGCTGAAAAAGCTTGGCTTAGATCAGGAACAGTAAAGGGCCACACTGAAGTGCATCCTAAAAACAGATAAAACCACCTAAGTACCCAACAGCTGGTTAACCAGGATATCTACTGAGCGCGGCGCCGTAACAACGCCATTACGAAAATGCCCTGCACACACACTGATACCCTTAAAACCTTCTAGTCTTCCGATATAAGGAATGCTCTCGGGCGAAGAAGGCCGCAAACCCGCCCAGTGTTTTTCGACGGGGTAATCTTTTAGGCTAGGCGCTATTCTATACGCAGCATTAAGCAGGCTATCTCGTGCTTCATGGGTTGTGGTTTTATCATAACCTTGGTGTTCAATCGTACTGCCCACAAGGATTCGGCCATCTTGGCGAGGAATTAAATAGCAACCCTGCGCCAACACCACACTGGCCAGCAAGCCTGGCTTCGCCTTGATCAGCAGCATTTGACCTTTGACTGGCGATACAGAAACAGGCACCTCAAGGCATTTAAGCAAATCACCACTCCAAGCACCTGCGGCAACGATGCATTCTTTCGCTGATATTGGCCCTTGTGCGGTTTCAATGCCGGTAACGTGCGCGCCTTTTCGAACAAAGCCTTTCAAGGCGCAATATTCTAGAATTTGTACATTTTTTTGCTGCCGAAGGCTTTTTATCAAGGCTTTCAACAAACGCGGGTTGCGCACATTGCCAACCATCGGCAGCGTCAAAACAGAGTGTGTACTCTCTGAACCTCTTAACAAAGGCTCGCTGCCTAGGAAATCACCCACTTCGCGCCGGTACAAACCACTGTTAGCGCCCACCCCTTGTGTTGCCCAGCGCATAGCCGCGGCATCATCAGAGACATCAAGCATGTTTACCCCGCCAAGGCGGACTTCTGGGTCAATACCCGTCTCTTCAATTAACGCGCCTGCAAGCTGCTTAAAATTTTCGGCATTCCAATCGACCAACTCATTTAGCGCATCGGGGTAGCGCCAAGGGTACATGGGTGCCAAAATACCACCACCAGCCCAAGAGGACTCTTGAGCCAGCTTTTGTTTATCTACCAACAATACGGAAACACCCGCTTGCGCCAACTTACGGGTAATGAGCAAGCCAATGATGCCGCCACCTACTACTAAAAAGTCCACCATTGTCTTTTTTCAGTGCCTCACACACAGTTTAAGAAGAATGTCAGTTGAACATAATTCCTCTTTATAAGAAACTGCATACAATAAACAACCACGCACAAGCTTCGAGACAGACCATGCGAACAAATAGACCTTATCAACACGGCTTCACCCTGATCGAGGCCATTGTTACGCTCGCCATTGCTGCGATATTGACCGCTATGGCAGCACCTAGTTTTCTAAACATGCTGGATAAACGCCGCATCGGTGCCTCTGCCAATGCCATTTATAGCTCATTACAGGAAGCGCGCTCTGTCGCGGTCACCGAGGGCACCAATGTTTCAGGTTGTTTAACCAATGACGGGCTTAACTGTAATGACACCGTCAACAAGGGTAGCGCGGCGCAATTCATTATTTTTCGTGGTATCACACCCCCCACGGGGGCCACATGGGATGCAATTGGAATTCGAACTGTCGCTATCAACACCCGTGTTGGCGATATTAAACTTGGCAAATTTGGCGGCCCAGCAAACCAAATTCAATTTCAAGCCGATGGCATCACGCTTGGCTCCTCTCAAAATGGCACCTTTACCTTGGCAGGGAGAACCCCCGATAAGAGCCAAACCGTAACGGTTGCACGCACCGGCCGACTTCGCATCAATTAAAAATGCACACCTGCAAATCTATATGAAAATTCAACAGTTTTATTCGAGGCATTCATGAGTAACCCTAGCAACACCGTCATCAACGACGACGTAAAAATTGCCTACCAAGTGCTTGGCGAACAATCTGACCAAATACCCTTGGTCATGGTCATTGGCTTATCAGGTGTAAAAGAAGATTGGCGCCATTTGTCTGCCAATCTTTCAAAAAACCGCCAAGTAATTGTTATCGATAACAGAGGCCTCGGAGAAAGCGACATTCCCGATGGCCCCTACTCGGTTGAACTCATGGCAGGCGACGTTATCAACGTTATCGACCATTTAGGGTTGAGAAAAGTAGACTGCTTGGGCCACAGCATGGGTGGAATGATTAGCCAGCAAATAGCGATTGCCTCACCGGAGCGAGTCGGCAAGCTTATTTTAATTGGCACCTCTCATGGCGGCCCCAATCAAGCCCCCATGAAAGCAGAAAATGCCCAAGCTTTTCAGGTAGACCCTCAGGCATCCAAATTTGAAAAAGCCAGTAAAGTGCTCACTGCCAATTTTACCGCTGAATGGATAAACGCCAACCCTGAAGACTATAAAAATATCGTGAATGCCTCATTAGCGCAGCGCCGATCCGGTAGAGGCATCTTTCACCAGATGTCGGCCGTGATGGCGGTCAACCATGAAGAAAAGCTACCGCAGCTGAGCATACCGACCTTGGTCATTCACGGCACTGAAGACCAGCTGCTTGATTATAAAAATGGGCAGATGCTGGCAGAAAAAATCCCCAATGCTGAATTAGTCACCCTGGAGAACATTGGCCACCTGACATGGTCAATGGATGAGGGCGCGACAGAAAAGGCTGTTGAACGTTTTCTAATGGGGTAAAGCCTGTTTCAATTGCTCTCACCCCACCCTTAGCGTGCCCTATGAGCAGACATCAATGCATTGATGTCTGATTTTCAGCGCGTGCTATGATTGACAACAAACGCGCCATTATTAATAGGCGCATCTCCCAGTTATAACGTAAATGTTCTGACTCCTTAAAAAAATATGATCATAGCCATACTTATCGGCATCACCCTCGCTACCATCGTACTACCGGGTCTATGGGCCCAGCACGTATTGCAAAAATACCAGCATGAAGACCTTCACCTTAAAGGAACCGGCGGTGAACTGGCTCTGCACTTAATAAAACGTTTTGAACTAGTGGGTGTGACACTCGAAGAAAGCAAGGTAGGCGACCATTACGACCCCGAAACAAAGTGCGTTCGTCTCACCGAGCAGAATATGACAGGGCAATCGCTAACAGCCGTTGCCACTGCCGCCCATGAAGTAGGCCATGCGCTACAGCATTACAAGGGCTACAAGCCTATTTTAATGCGTACCCAGCTAGTAAAAAATGCCATGATTATGGAAAAAGTCGGCTCGAGCGCCATGATGATTGCACCTATCGCCATGCTGCTGACCAAATCCCCCTTCATTAGCGGCCTACTTTTTAGCGCAGCAATACTTAGCATGCTAACCCTTTCCCTGGTGCACCTCGTAACGTTGCCTGTGGAATTTAATGCCAGCTTTGGCAGAGCGCTGCCCATATTGAGAGATGGCTACCTTGAACCAGATCAAATCAAGGTAGCGGAAAAGATACTGCTGGCCTGCGCACTCACCTATTTAGCCCAATCATTGATGAGCCTGCTAAATTTGGGCCGCTGGTTAGCAGTATTTAGGCGGTAAGGACGTGGAGGCCGAGCATGACGGCATTAATGATTCCGCATCCAAAAACCCCCAGCTTCCTAATAAATTATTGCGTTTTATTGGGTCGAGCCAGTGGAATTTCAGCAGCCTGTTAGGCAGTAGGGTTGTCATAGAAAACCCTTCCTTCTTTCGCAATATGCGCCTCTAAACCTGGCTTGAATTCAAATGATAAGCGCATACGACGAAGAGAGATCAATCTAGCTATCAGGAAGCAAGTTGAACTCTTGCTTCTTAGACTCAAACCATTTATTCATTTCTTCAGGGGATTTCATCAGCGCACCCATTTCTTGCATTGCTTTCAAATGCGCCGCATCCTGCTTTTGGTGCATTTCCATGCCATGCTGCTTACTCAGCTCTGACATTTCTTCAAACGTATTCGCATGAAACGCTTTATCACATGCCCCACCTAACTGCTTACAGTTCATTGTTTTCATTTTATCTCCGTATAATTTCCCAGTTTAAAAACATCATTCCTTGTATGGCGCGCCAACGGTTTTTTTTGTTCGGCTGGCCGTTAGCTGACCCAATACATTGACGAAGGCGACGGTTCTTTTCAACTTATTTGGCGGAAATAGTGACACCTTTGGCAACCCACTAAGAACTCTTACTGCGCCACCATACAACGAGAAAGCCCGTTGCTAGAGTAGCCTGCGACAAGGGCTTCGTAAAGATAAAAGCCTTGATACAGCCACTCCCCTGCATCCTTCTTTAATCATGCCGAAAAAGGCCTCATATTGGCATAATGAAAATTATGTGTGAAAATAAGCCACTAAAGTTGGAGTTTTAGCGAATAGGAGAGCTTGTGTTAGGAAAACTATACGTAGTTAAAAATGGTGACACCTTAAGCGGTATCGCGGCCACTCACTTAGGGAACCCAGCACGCTGGCCTGAAATATATGAGCACAATAACAGTGCCGCTGTAACAAATAGAACGGGGATGAAAATCACTGACCCTGACTTGATTTTTATTAACCAAAACATATACATCCCTGGAGGCCAGAATCCAAGGGGCTCTTCGGTTGGCACTAATAAGCTAACCCCAAAACCAAAGCCTTATGCGGGAAAAACAAAAGCAGCCAGTAAAGTTCGCAGCATTCCTTTCAAATACGATCTAAACAAACTGCCTCCAATTACGGTTGCGTCGCCTACTTATGTCGCGACCATAGTTTTAAATGGATCGATTACTTTACAAGATCGAAATTCGATAGATATCGCTGCTATCACGAGATCAGGATTTCAGGTCGCAGCCAAAAGACCCGCTGATTACGCGCTTGGGAAATTAGTTGCAGAATCACAAGTTGGGCTCGATGCGGAGACAGGTAAAATCACCTTTGAATGCGGAATCACATTCCATTCTGATCACCCTCGCGCGCTTACAACAAAAGTTGCGGCGGGCACATCATCAATAACTGGCTTGCCTGTTTTGAAAGGAAGCATTGGCACACCCTCCATTAAAGGAAAAGTTGATCAATTTGTCTACCTAACAAGTGGCCTAAGCATTGATATTGAATTAACCCCTCGCCCGCCTAGCACTTCCGCACAACGAATGGCCGCCCCTAGGTTTAAACCTGAATACTCCCGAGCCCTAGAGCCCGGAGCCCTAATTAATATGGATATCCTGACTGCTAGCGCTCTAATCTCTGGAGCGATCGTTATTTGTGTCGCGACAGTGGGGGAAGACATTGCAACATGGGGGGCGGGGATTCTGAATGACGCACCGAGTTTTGCTGCGGCATCAGCAATGTTCACATCTGGTATGACTATTATAAAGTCAATCAACCATGGGGCACCTATTCAAATTGAGGGGCATGGTATTGCGCCAGATCAGATATAGACTCCTAGTTGCCCTGGCTTTTGCGTTGATGGGGTTCAACCTCCTCCAAAGAGGGGGATTTGATGAGTCGTGGCTTTCTCAGTGGCGCCTGAATCTAGAGGATGTAACGCAGGATATTGAAAGAATTGAATTAAAATACAATATAATAATTAAGCATGGTGTTGCTGAAGAAGCAATCCCCGATTATTGGTTGCTCCCACCTTCTAGTGCTACCGCAGAGCCTATTGAGAAAGCCAATTTAAACCGCTTTATTAAAAACTTAGAACGTGAACTAGAGAAGTATCCGGTCGAAGTTATTAAACAAAATCTATCAACTATTTATCTTTTTAAAGAATTAAGCTTTTATGGTGTTGGATATGGAGGAACATCCATAGGCAACTCGATATATCTCACTGGAGGCGCAATAGAGGAAGGCTACGACAATACCTATATGGCTAACGTTTTCCACCATGAGCTAAGCTCTATATTTTTTAGAGATCATCCATTTCCCAAAGAAGCCTGGTCTTCAATTAACCCCGAAGAATTTGCTTACGTAGATTCTTATAACGAAGTTTTAGCGGCAGTAACCGAGGCCAATGAATCGGGAGATAACGTAGGATCTCATGAAGAGGGATTTGTTTCAAAATATGGGCAATCCACCCTCGAAAATGACTTTAATATGTATGCTGAGATGATTTTTATGGACCCTCAAAAGCTCAAGAGCTTATCAGAGAAATACCCGAGAGTTCGTCAAAAATACGAGCTAACAAAGAACTTCTATACCAGTATGTCAGAAGATTTTTTTACTATGTGACCGTCCATTACGTGAGCAGAAAAAAGGCTAAATACCCCCTATTAGTTGGCTATTTAATTTCCTACGAAACACTCACATACGACTAAATGCGTACAAAAAATATAGCCATCCAGCACCGCACCTAGATGGCTCCCTATTCGCTAAATAACAACAGCCATAAGCCGTGCTGAACGCAGTAAAACCTCGCCGGAAATACAGCCCTTGCTACCGTAAAAAGTACTGGGCTCTCATCGCTCATGCCCCGTTATCCTCAGATGTGATGCCAATATTAAAATGTATCGCTGAAGAACCTTAGCAAAATAGTGCGGCAAATGCGAAAGAGAGACTGGTTTAATATATTAATTCATCACTTGACCCATTTTTTTGTGCTTTCCATTTATACCGTTGATTCCCGCGTATGCCCAACTCACTGGCTAACGCGGGTGCTGGCTTACCTCCATGCTCAAGCTAAACAACAGCTCCTCGCTTCAACTGGCTACTGTATGCCTGTCTGGGTTTCTTGGCCATGCTCACGTTTCTTTTTATGGGGGTACTGCCCCCGTTAAAGAGCGCGCATCAAATCGGGGTAGGATCAACCTGACCCCACCCACCCTATCAATGTTCCCATGGCTGGATTAAGCTGTATGTGTTCATTACCAACTTTAGTTACGACGGCAGTTAACTGTAAAGGAGACTGAGGGGATGCCTAAGCAATCACAAAGTGTGACGATTGATGGGAACGAGGCCTGTGCACGGGTGGCTCATAAGATCAATGAGGTGATCGCCATTTATCCTATTACACCCGCATCACCTATGGGCGAATGGGCTGATGCCTGGTCGGCGGCAGCGCAGCCTAATTTATGGGGTGTTGTGCCAAGAGTGATCGAGATGCAAAGCGAAGGCGGTGCTGCGGGGGCGGTGCATGGTGCATTGCAAGGTGGCGCGCTAACTACCACGTTTACCGCATCCCAAGGTTTGCTTCTGATGATTCCCAATATGTACAAGATTGCTGGCGAATTAACGCCAACGGTAATACATGTTGCGGCCCGCTCGATTGCTACGCACGCTTTATCAATTTTTTGTGATCATAGCGATGTCATGGCAGTACGTTCTACCGGTTTTGCTATGTTGGTGTCTAACTCTGTTCAAGAAGCGATGGATTTTTCCTTGATCAGTCAGGCCGCCAGTTTATCT
>JAHRVS010000259.1 GCA_019090565.1 Gammaproteobacteria bacterium | reverse complement strand
TCATGGATTCCATTTCATCTGGAACAAAACCCACATGGTACAAGCCTCTTGTGTCGTCTTGCGGGTCAACGCTAAGAATTTCAAACTTCAAGGCCGTGTTGGGTTGCCACTCATAGCGGGCACCGAATGCGATAGAGTTTTGAGTCTGAGGGTCAATGATGGTTACGCCACGGGTATCGTGCGTTGCGTAAGTCAGGTAAGGGGTTACTTTGTCCGCCCGATACATCACTGAAACGTAATAGCCCTCTCGATCAAAGTCACCCACTTTTCTCAAGGCATACTCCGCGATCAGTCGTAAATCCGAGAAGTGCATATCCACTCCCGCGGTCCAGAAATCACCATCTAGGGAGAGACCCCCTTCTCCACCGAGCAGCACGACCGTAGAAAATAACTGTGAGCATTGCGCTGGTGTATGCTGCTGAGGTCCTCCCGATGCCATACAGTCCCCAAGACCCAATGAAAAGGTATTCGTCACGTCCGCCGGAATACCCACGTCCAAACCTTGCTTCACACCAGCAATATTGAAGCGATAAAAATCACCCTCTATCTGAACGGACAAGCCCAAAAAATCATCCGAAGACATGTATTCAATTAAAGGCTCCTCTCTAGCGAAGACGGTACCAAGCACAGCAGCCGTTATTTCGTTGTCCTGCACGCCATGAAGCACCTTTAAACTCACATCATGGCCGGCTATGTATTTTTTAAAACCAAGCTCAAGCCCGGTATAGTCATTAAAAAATTGTTGCTCATACACTTCTTGAGGTGGGCGCACCCAAGGAATCGTGTACCCCGCCTCAAGTTGAGATGAAAGTAAATATATGGGCTGCTGCATACGCCCAAGCTTCATCGAAGAATCAGACGTTAGCGCTATGTTCGCAAACAACCAGTTTGCATTTACCTCAAAATTTTCATTATTATTTTTTGCCACCAGTTGCGTAGTGAGGCTGACCTTGTCATTCACCTTGGCAGTGGCCTGCAACCCCAATCGGGTGTCCGTTAAATAACTGCCTGAATCGGATATTTCATAAAAACGGCCATAACCGTATTCACTATCGCTCTGGCTAAAGGCACCGGTAAAAAAACCGTTCCACTTGAGGGCCTCAGCAGAAGCAGACTGAATGCCCATGGCCCCTATTAATCCAGCAGAAAGCAAACATGCTTTCGCTAGTTGATTTGTTTTCACCTTCATTAAAACGCTCCTTGTTTATGGTTCCTGCCTACAAAATTGACTTTTTACGACACGGTTGTCACAAGCAAACATCATTTGTATGAATAGGACCGCATGCCTGAGAATAACTTAAAGCATAGATTAGAAACTGAATCCGTCAAACCCTGATTTAAAAGACAAAAAAAAGCGCAACCCAAGGGCTGCGCTTTCAATATTCAAGGACTTAGATAAGCTAACGCCGTTGCGCTAGCCTCCTTGTCTTTGTCGTCTTAAAAGAGACTATTGCGTCATGGGAATACCTTCTGTGACAGCGCCGTCTACCTCATGCTCGCTGGATTCTTCCTTTAAAAACTTGGCCTCCACACCACTGTTTGACAATAGCTGCGGCAGTTTAGGGTCTTCGCTGTCTATCAGAACAACGCACTGTTTGTCCGAAATTTGCGCTCTGATTTCACTGATGTGGTAGTTCTCGCGAGTCATACCGATTAAGCCACCCGCCACAACACCTACTGCGCCAAAAGCGAAAGAAATGCTGCTGAACACAACAGGGGTTAAATCAATGGTTTCAGCCGGTAAAGGAATCATGAAAAGAGCCAGCAGTAAGCCTATCAATATACCGATTAAACCACCGTATTCGATGTCTGCATAAATATCTTTACGCTGCGTCAGAGGCAACTCTGTCAAGCCCATTGATGCCAGCTGGCTATCATCTTTACACAAGGCATGGATTTGCGCTTCGTTAAATGAACCTTTCAGCAAACTGCTTTGCAGTTGTTTTGCCGCATCAAGTGTTTGAACTAAGTAATAGCTACGTTTCATCTGTGTTGTTCCTTAAGTCTCGGAAGAAGGCCTTAACATTCATGCTGTGATAGGGTGCTTATCATAGAGAGGCCCTTTTAGGTAGCAACTCTTCTACAGCTTCGCCGGCCCGCCCAGTATACCGCTTTTACGTAAATATGCGACTGTGGTTCTATGCCATGAAACCTCTCGTACACAACA
The DNA here is from genome assembly GCA_019090565.1 of Gammaproteobacteria bacterium. Lineage (GTDB taxonomy): Bacteria > Pseudomonadota > Gammaproteobacteria > Pseudomonadales > UBA3067 > UBA3067. The sequence continues at coordinate 4,723 of JAHRVS010000259.1, read as the reverse complement.
CCCTGATCCCCTCTGTTACATACTGGTTTCATTTCATAAAACTTTGTAACAAGCCAAACCTCGCAATATGACTAGAATGACCTAGCTTTAATATTGATTTATCAGTGAATTTTAAAATTTGGCCGTATAGCAGATTGCTGGAATTTGCTGGGTCGCGCCAGCTGAGTTAAAACAACCTACTAGACCAAAATTCATGCATGGCAAAAAAGCTTATGGCACTGATGGCTATTAGAAAATTGTTGCAAAAAAGACGCGCCAAACGACGTGTCGTCTCTAACTATATTGGTATCTATGATCTGGAAACCGATGACTTTGTGGGCCACTTAAGCAACCGCTCACGAACAGGGCTAATGATTACCAGCAGGAAGCCCTTTGAGCCTCTGCAAGCCTACCGCTTAGGGGTTGAAAGTGGCGCGCGCCAAGCCTCTCAAAATCTTCAGGCTGTATACGTTCAATGCCTATGGGCACGGCAAGAGCCCGGAGAGACCTTCTATTATTCCGGCTTTCGAATCGAAGGCGCCCCCACTGAGACGACCACGCAGCCGATCAAGCAGCCAGAAGCCTGCTAATCACTCACTAGGGACTGCTCTCTGTGCAGCTCCATTTGCCGCCTTACCACATATTGAATCAGCATTTCTTGGTCCTCATCCGACTGGTGGATGAAGATAACCGCCACTTTATGGCGGCCAGACACGGTAGTGCTTTGCTCCCAGCGCGCCACCTTACCGATACAATCGAGGTAGGCGCCAAATGATACCAGGGAAAGAGTCAGTTGAATTAAGCCATTTTTGTGCGGCGGCAGGTCATCACAATAAAAGCTGATGCCATTTGCGCTCAAAGTTGCGGGTGTCGTAATTGATTTCATGCCACTCTCGGCCTTCTCCAGCCGGTGTGTCACTGCCAGAACATGGTCCAGTTTACGGTTGAGCAAAGACAGTGCTTTTACCATTGCCCCGCTACGATCCTGAAGGCGCATTAATAATGGCTCCAACTGGTTATTAATATCCCTCAGATCAGAGCCGGTTTTATTTCGTCCCTGAGACGCTGCTAAAAGAGGCCCTTTCTCTGCATTATCCAAATACCGATAATGGAGAGTCACCGTGTCATTAATACGCACGAAGCCACGCCGTTCATCCGGCTCTGTATGTTTATCCATTGCTAAAGTAGCCCTCCCCTCTTCACTTGTATCCATTCAAACCCCTTAACAAGTTAGCCTGTCATTGCACGATGGCAGCCCATTGTGCGTAGAATTACTGTGCTATGCCTGCTCACCTATAAGGCTCCTGGCTGTGACCTCATCCACCTATTACTAAAATAACTCATCACTGGGAACTTCTTCGACCTTGATCAAAGGCTCATCGAATTCCAGCGGGGATTCATCAACCTTAATCAAAGACTCATCAAATGGATCCGGACCTATTTCAAGGCCTTCTGCCTGATTTTCAAGTTCAATAGTTTCATTGCCTAAACTGGTATTGACCGTCGCCCCCTCATCCGCAAATACATCCCCCTGAGCCTCTTCTTCTGGCGCCAGCTCTGCCTCATCAGCCCCTGCAATGTCCTCCAATGATCCATCGGCGGACAGCTCCTTCTCCGGACTCCTGGCTTCCTCTTGAGAAATAACAATTTCGACGCGTCGATTAACCGCCCTGCTTTCAGGTGTGTCTTCTTCCACTAGTGGTTTTGCATCAGCGAAACCAGACACCCGAATTCGCCCTTTATTCAGCGTATCATCCAGCATTAACTCATGAGCCACCGAGACAGCACGCGCTGCAGACAGGTCCCAGTTGGACCTGAATCGCGCAGTACGTATTGGGATGCTATCACTGTGGCCTTCTATAGAAATGGAGCCGGGCATGTCAATCAAGACATCTCTGATTCTCGCCATAATGGGAACAAAATCTTCTTTTAATCGGTCAGAGCCCGATGAAAAAGACCCATTTTCCCTAACGCGAATAACAATCTTTTGCCCTTTTGTTTCTACTTCTACTTGGCCCGATCTAATCTCATCCTCCAGCTCAGAGGCGATACTGACAGCATCATTTTCAGTTTCCTGGATGAGGTCTTTTAACTTTTCAACAATCAAAAGGCTATTGGGAGTGGCCGTACTGGTTTCATCCGACGACTTGGTCTGCTTTCCCTCTTCGCAAAAAACCTCCAAAGTGCTTTTTGTAATGTCTGTGGTTTTTTGTTGGACAACGTTAAGCGGCGTCGGATCTGGACGCCCAGGGCTGAATTCCTTTGCGATAATGCTGGTTCCTCGAGGAATGTCTTTTTTCTTAAACTCATTCTGTACGCCAAAGGCTTTCGCCATCGAACCTGCCACTTGTTTGTACTTCTGTGCATCCATTTCAGAGAACGCCAGCAGCAATACAAAAAAGCACATGAGTAAAGACATCAAGTCAGCAAAGGTGCCCATCCATGCCGGTGACCCGGCGGGTGGACAATCACAATCATGCTCGTCATCCATAGGCCTTACTCTTCCACATCAACGATGCGGCTTTTCTCAGGAATATAAGACTGAAGCATCTGCTCAATGACTTTGGGGTTTTGGCCAGCCTGAATCCCAATTAGGGCATCAATTACGAGCGTTTTGATGCGCCCTTCTTCTGTCGCGCGTAATTCCAGCTTACCCGCTACGGGCAAAGCGAACATGTTGGCAATCATCGCACCATACAGTGTGGTCAGTAACGCAACAGCCATCGCAGGACCAATGGACTTGGGATCATCCATCGCTGACAACATTTGTACCAAACCAATCAAGGTGCCAATCATCCCCATCGCCGGCGCAACGTCACCGAGCGCAGTAAAAATGCTGGCCCCCTCTTTATGCCTTGCCTGCGCTTTGCCAACATCTTTCATCATTATTTCCCTAACCACGTCAGGGTCATGCCCATCCACCAGCAGGGTAATGCCCTTTTTTAAAAAATCATTGCTGACCTCTTTGCCCTCCAAAGACAAAAGCCCTCCTTTACGTGCCTCACCGGCTAAGTCAACAATCTCGGCAATGAGTGGCACGGGGTCTTCAGAGTGAAATTTGAATGCGTTACCTGCGACGCCTATAGCACCCAGGAACTGCTTGAGGGTGTACTTCATCAACACAGCAAAAAGCGTCCCCACCACCACCACCAAAATAGAGGGGACATTAATGAAAACAAGGACACTACCGCCGAGTAACATAGCAAAGATAACAATGCCGAATGCACCAATCAGGCCCAGTAGTGTTGCTAAATCCACCTATTCACTCCTTTGAGTATTTTTATATCCTAAGATCCAGTCAGGAAATGCATCCCCTCTAAAAGTCTAGCCAGTATTTCTCTTCTGTCATGGAAATGTTTGCAAAGCTGTTGACCCTCCTCTGAGGCTTAGGTAGTGTTCTGCGATCAGTAAGGTGCCCCCTCGTTATAGGATGAAAAATGGCCAAGCGAAAATTTAACTTTGAAAATGCGCTCGCGGAGCTGGAACAAACGGTTGAGCGGCTGGAGGACGGTGAGTTGGACCTGGAAGCCTCTCTAAAAGCTTTTGAAAAAGGGGTTACTCTCACTCGAGACTGCCAAGAAGCATTGCAGAAAGCCGAACAAAAAGTAGCCATGCTGATCCAAAAAAATGGCGCCGATACACTAATCCCATTTGAGGACAAACATGACGACTAGCTCTTTGGATGATTTTTTTCTCCAATGCCGCACACGCTGCGAAAGCCAACTTAATCAAATTTTACCCGCCCACACCTCAGACCCGCTTCAACAGGCAATGCGCTACGCCACGCTTAACGGCGGAAAGCGTATGCGCCCAATCTTGGGCTATGCCACCGCAGAACTGCTGGGCTACGACTTCGATCACGTTGACTATATTGGCATCGCCATTGAGCTGGTGCACGCCTACTCACTGGTCCACGATGATTTGCCCGCCATGGATGACGACTCACTGCGCCGCGGCAAACCAACTTGTCATATCCAATACGGAGAGGCGCAGGCAATTCTTGCTGGGGACGCCTTGCAGGCACTGGCGTTTGAGCTGACCGTAACCCCAAACACGCACACCGATGCAACAAAGCAACTTAAAATTGCTCAAGAGCTTTGTCGCGCAAGCGGCCTAGCGGGAATGGTTGCAGGACAAAGCCAAGACCTACTCAGCGAAAACAAAGCAATCAGCCTCAAAGAGCTGGAGAACATCCATCGTAAAAAAACGGGTGCACTGCTTGAGGCCAGCGTCAGGCTCCCGGCTATCGCCTGTGATGCCGACCAAAAAACCTTGCAACAGCTGACTGATTTCGCCAGTAATCTAGGTTTATGCTTCCAGGTCCGTGATGACATCCTCGATATTGTGGGGGAAACCTCCGTACTTGGGAAAACCCAAGGTGCCGACATCAGTGCAAAAAAAGCCACTTACCCTTCGCTATTAGGCCTCCAGGCTGCCCAGGAGTTTGCCGACGAGCTCCATCAAAAAGCGATTAAGGCATTGGATGGCCTCGATCACAAGACATGCCGCCTTCGTGAAATTGCCGACTTTATTATTCTTAGGCAGCACTAAGCTCTACCCTCATGGCGAACAAACATCCATTTAAACCATGCCAACAAATTGCCTTTAGCCGGCATGCTATTTCACACGCCGTCACTTTTTACCGACTATACATCCTTACTAATCACCGTTGGTTTAAGGTACAATGGCGCGCTTTTCTATTAACAAAAAACCCCTGATTTCAGTGCAACACCCTATGTTTTAT
>JAHRVS010000258.1 GCA_019090565.1 Gammaproteobacteria bacterium | reverse complement strand
TTATACCTGACATCTCGAGCGAAAGAGATGATTATCTCTGGTGGTGTTAATGTATTTCCAAATGAGATTGAAGAAGTAATCAAGCATCATGGCAGTATTTTTGATGCGGCTGTTGTACGGGCACCTGATGATGACCTTGGCGAAGTGGCCGCTGCTTTTATTCAATTGAAAGAAGGTGAAAAGGAACTTAGTCTCGAGGAGCTGGTGAAGTTCTGTAAAGAGGAAGGTCTGTACGGTTTTAAATTACCGCGCCATGTGGATTATGTGAAACAACTTCCTCGTCAGCTTTCTGGAAAGCTTATAAAGCGTGATCTTGAAGAAAAGCTTTGGGAGGGCGTTGACGCTCACGGATAGAAGGTGTTTTTAAGCTGAGGGCTTGATGCCCTCAGCAAGTAGGCAAGTGCCGGTTTCTTTGCTGGTGTTTGTCTACAGTGTCTCCAAAAATAATAATTTCCCTGTGAGAGTAAGAAAGCTCCGTGCGGAAAGCCGCAGTGTGTAAGGCAATCACGAGAATTCGAGCGCGAAGCTGCTACATACGCTATGTAGTATGCCGGTTTGTTTTATAACCTAATAGCATCCCCCCTAATTGGTTCACAGGGTTCTCTCGCCTTTGGCTGGCAATATTTGAGGTTGCGTGTGAAGGCTTGCTTCTCAGTATCAAGACTCCGCTATAAGCGGTATTTCTTAAGTGGCAGCGGCTAGTCCATTTGAATTTTTTCTATTTCTTCTATTTCTTCCTCTTCGAGTGAGTCCTTCTCTTCAATTAAATTAATGGCAACACTTACAAAGTCCGTATCGGTAATGATACCTACGAGTAGGCCGTTTTCAACTACCGGCAGGCAACCATACTTGTGTTTTTGCAATGTCAGCCCTGCAGCTCTCAGGCTATCTTTGGGGTGAGTGCTAAGCGTGCCTTTCGACATGATTTCAGCAATTTCTTGTTGACCACTGTTTTCATTTTTGTGGTCTGTAGACCAAGATAGGGCGCCTGATCTCAAGACGTCTCGCTGGCTAACGATCCCTACTACTTGGTTTTTAGTGCTGACAACAGGTATGTGGCGGATATTATGTTTAGTCATAATATCTGCAGCCTTGAGTACTGTGTCATGGGGTGAAAGTGAAATAACGTTTGTGGTCATAACTTCGTTAACGGTAATCATTTTCGATCTCCTTTTTTGAACTCTCTATTAATTCTAAACTAAGGCAGAGGCGTTTTGGTGGAAATATCCGATTTTTCGGTTTTTATGCCAAGCAGGCGTGAAGGTGTACGACACGGCCCTGGTTTCCACTCAGAGGCAGACTGGGGTTTAATAACCCCAGTGCTATGAGTTAAATTACTTTAAGGGCTTTTTGAACTTAAGAGTCATGCGGTCACTTTCACCAATCGCTATATAGGTCTGTCTGTCTTTATCACCTAAGCGAAAGGTGGGTGGCAGTGTCCATACTCCTTTTGGGTGGTTTTTTTTGTCTTTGGGGTTGGCATTGATTTCTGATCTTGCTACGAGCTTAAAACCTGCGGATTCAGCAAGAAAAATAACATGGTTCTCGGTAACATAACCTGATTTTTTCATGTTCTCTATGCTGGTATTGGCGTGAGCACGGTGCTCGACCACACCGAGAATGCCACCTGGCTTGAGTGCGTTATAAAAAGAGGCAAAGGCTAATTTATCTCCTCCTGCAGATATCCAGTTGTGCACATTGCGAAATGTGAGAACCATATCGGCGGAGTGCTCCGGAGCTACCTTTGAAATATTTCTCGATGAGAGTTCAGTGAGGGTGACCTTGTCATACTGTAAGGGTTCTGCATTAAGCTTTCTTTTGAAGCTATCTCGACTGTTGCGGAAAAAAGTAAGGCTGGTGTCTTTTGGAAAATGAGCGGCAAAGAAGTGACCATTTTCATTCAGAAGGGGGGCGAGAATTTCTGTATACCAGCCGCCGCCTGGCCATATCTCTACGACGGACATAGAGGGTGTGACCCCAAAAAAGGACAGTGTTTCCATTGGGTGCCGAGCTGCATCCCGTTTGGTGTATTCGGGGGAGCGATGCCTAGACTCAATGGCACCAGAGAGGGCAGATTGATCCGCTTCTGCGATGTTTGAAATGACAGCAAACTGGGCGCATGCGATAAAAGCGAGCTTTGAAACGAAGGAGTGAGCGAGTTTCACAAGAATAACCCTCTAAAGGTTGGCTTTATAACGATTAAATCTATTTATTGTCTGTATGGAGCATTTGAATGCCAAGTTAAGCGTGGTATTAAGTGTTTGATGTTGGTAAATCAGTAGGCTTTATAAGTGGCATAAAACAGAAGGAGATTAGCTCAGCGTTATCAGTATCGCTTCTATTTAGCTAAATGCCTTTAAATAATAATTTAATAATACAAAAATAAAAAGGAAAAATAATGAGCACACCGTCTCCCGCTGTTTCTATTCGCCCACCTCGCTCTGACGAACAGGTGGTCAAGCAAGAAAATCCGTTACTTCCCATTTTAGAGAAGCAGCGTAGCGCTTTCCTACAAAATGGCATTCCCTCTGTCGAAGAGCGTGTCCGAGCCTTGGAAACACTGGGTAAGGCAGTGGGAGAATATTCTGATAAATTAGTTGCTGCTGTACAAGCAGATTTTGGGCACCGTTCGCCCCATGAAACCTATGCCACTGAAGTTTTAGGCGTTTTGGCTGAAATTAAATTCACCAAAGGTAAAATTAAAAAGTGGGCAAAACCGAAGAAGCCCGCATTTGGGGGGCTACCTGGTGGGCGAATCGTTTATCAGCCAAAAGGGGTAATAGGCATCATGGGGGCTTGGAACTACCCAGTAATGTTAACCCTTTCTCCCTTGATTGGCGTCTTGGCTTCGGGTAACCATGCCATGCTTAAACCCTCCGACATGACTCCCCGCACGGCAGAGATCATGGAGGAGCTGATTAGCCGTAATTTCTCTGATGATTACGTAAAAGTGATCACTGGGGATGTACAAGTGGCGGTGGATTTTTCAACACTGCCATATGACCATCTAATGTATACCGGCAACACAGAAATAGGTCGTCGTGTTATGATGGCTGCAGCAAAGAATCTGACGCCGGTTACTTTAGAATTAGGTGGAAAATCACCAACGATTATTGCTGATAACTTTCCTGTTAAAGAGGCCATTGCTCGCGTGATGATGGGCAAGTCTATGAATGCGGGGCAAACCTGTATTGCGCCTGATTATGTTTTGATTAACAAAAATCGTGTAAATGAACTTGTGGATGCATTTGAGGCCGCCGCGACGAAGCGGTATCCCAGTGTGGCTGATAATCAGGATATTACATGGATCGTCAATGATCGACATTTCCAGCGCGTAACATCCATGATTGAAGATGCACGTGAAAAGGGTGCGACCGTGACACAGGTGAACCCGCGTAACGAAACGATTCCAGCAGGTTCTCGCGTTATCCCTCTAACGATTATTACCAATACCACCGATGATATGCGCGTCATGCAAGAGGAAATTTTTGGCCCAGTGCTTCCGGTAAAAGGTGTTGAAAATTTAGACGAGGCATTTTCCTTTGTGAAATCACGGCCACGACCGCTTGCGCTGTATTATTTTGATTCTGATAAAAAGCAGGGTGAGCAGGTGATGAATGAAACCCTTGCTGGGGGCGCCTGTGTGAACGATACCGTGGTGCACCTCGCTAATATGAACATGCCATTTGGTGGCACCGGGGACAGTGGTATTGGTGCTTATCACGGTTTTGACGGGTTCTGTGAGTTTTCTCATAAGAAGGCTGTGCAAATATCCAGCGCACGGTTTTCTCCCACGGCTTTGCTAGGTGGCCCTTATCCTCAGGCGGTATTGGGGGTTATGAAAAAGGCATCAAAGTGGCTGAGCTGATAGCGCTCATTAATGCATCTACCGTTTGAGCTATTCGTTTGAGGTGTTCAGATTAGGAAGATAAGCGAATAACGAAAAAAATGGCGACTTCGACAAGATTAAATCTTAAAAGCTGTCAGGTGGGGGATGTTGATCTGAATGCCAATAGTATCGCCAATATCGAAATTTAAATTACTGGGAAAATGGGCATCAAGTAGCTGACCTTTGCTGAGCTTTATGGAATAAAGAATTGTTGCACCGGCAAAAATTTTTGATACGATTTCGGCTTTGCATTGGCTGTGCGGGTCAGGGCTAATGTCACCAGGGCGAATCAGTACGTCGAGTTTGTCTCCTTTTTCCCAGTGGGTATTTGCCTGGCTTTTCATCGTCCCAGCTTCGGTTTCTATTTTTTGTTCGCTGATGGCCGTACCGGAAATAAACTGCCCATCGCCCACAAAGGTGCTGACAAAGCGGCTGCTTGGGTTGTGGTATAGATTGAAGGGGGAGTCCCACTGCTTTAACTCTCCGTCATTAATAACGGCGACCTTGTCAGCCATGGCAAAGGCTTCTTGTTGGTCGTGGGTGACCAAAATGGCGGTGGTAGCATTTTGTTTCAGTAGCTCCCTGACTTCTGTTGATAGCCGTTTACGCAGGTCGGTGTCTAGGTTTGAAAATGGTTCGTCCATTAATAAGATGTCGGGTTCCGGTGCGAGCGCTCTGGCAATGGCGACGCGCTGTTGTTGTCCGCCAGAAAGCTCGTGAGGGTGGCGACTGGCTAACTGGTCGAGATGGACCCGCTCAAGAAAATCGAGGGCTTTATTGCGTTTGTCTGTTTTACTGCCTTTTAGTCCGAAGCAGACGTTTTCCAAAATAGAGAGGTGAGGGAAGAGTGCGTAGTCTTGAAAGATCATACCAATGTGACGCAGCTCAGGGCGCACTGTTTTGTTAGGGGTGCTTATTTCTTCTCCCTTTAGTGTTATACGACCTTGTTGGAGAGACGAAAATCCGGCAATACTTCTTAGTAGAGTGGTTTTCCCGCAGCCAGATGGCCCTAGTAACGAACCAATTTCCCCTTGTGATAAGGAAAGACTAAAGTTTTTAATGACGGTTTCTTGCTCATAACCACACTCTACTCGTTCAAGGCAGATGTGATCGGGGTTACTTGGCATTGAGAAGTAAAAATTCCAATAGTGCTTTTTGCGAGTGCAGGCGGTTTTCGGCTTCGTCCCAGACAACGGAGTATTTGCTGTCGAGCATGTCTTTGCTGATCTCTTCACCGCGGTGGGCGGGCAAGCAGTGCATGA
>JAHRVS010000257.1 GCA_019090565.1 Gammaproteobacteria bacterium | reverse complement strand
CCCAAGGAATAGGTTTTTGTGGCGCCCTAAATCGAAGCGCACCAATCGGTGGGCTGGCATAAGGAACCCCGCGAAAAGCCAAAAACCCCTCATGCACAATGCCGGATAGATTTCCTTGCTGCGTTGAAACGATTCCATTCATGGTGACTACCTAATAGTTGAAAGTGGGTGTTTAAGAGCGGGATCTCTACACCGAAGCAATGTTTTTAGTCTCTCACCAACTTAAAGTGAGACCGCGCCACAGCAATCGCCTTATTAGGGTCATCCTGATAAGCGGTGACCTGAACATTGGCAATTCTTCTACCCAATTTAACAATATCGCAACGCGCATAGGTTTCCTGCGCTCTACCTGACAAGGTGTAATCAACATTAAAATCAATTATTTTAGGCGTGCTGGTAGAGTCCATGGCCCACATCAAGCTGATAACTGCTGCATTTTCCATAAACCCAGCAATAACACCACCGTGTAACGCTGGGAGCGCAGTATTACCCACATTTTTCTCATCGAAGGGCATGCGAAATAGCAAAGAGCCGTCTTTCCTTTCGGAGAAGCGCACCCCCAAAAAGTTCGCATAGGGAATCATCTCAATGGCTTTATCAAAATCTTTGGATTCTCGTACCGCACGAAAGAAATCATTTTTGTCTTGCATTATTTAACCACCCCTTGAATCTTATTACTGGAAGCGCGCATAAACGTCGCGACACAAGATGCTATAGGGTCATCGATGCCTGTTTGGTAGGCAACGCCACGAATAAAGACCACGGAATTGGTCAACTTATAACACTCAGCGGCCGCTTCAATTCCTTGTCCCGCCATGGCGGGCTTCAAATAGTCAACCCGCAAATCCAAAGTCGCGATCGCCTCCATTTTCGGCAAAGCACAGAAAGTAGCCATTCCACCGACACTGTCCATGAGAGAAAGAATGACACCTCCATGTATAATGCCGCTAGTGGGATCTCCAACTAGATGTTCCGCAAATGGGATTCGCAATACCGCCTTATTCCTTTCGGCTGAAACCATCTCTAAACCCAACTGTTTGGAATGTGGGATATTGCCAAAAAAGCCCTCCATCATAAGACCCGTGAACTCGGGGTTATCAATAAGGTAGGTGCGCTCTCGTTTCTCTGACATAAAACTGCCTCGTATCATTATTGAACAGCTCCGCAACCCCTTTACTCGACTCTTGCCTAATGCCGTGCAAGCAAACTCCTCAATATTACCTAGGCATACCGAGGAGTTTCAATACAAAGCAGGCAAGCGAGTGGATTTAGAGACGCCCAAACGCCATTGGTAAATAAAACACCGTGATCTTAGACACCCAGACACACAAAATCAATAATGCAGCATGGCCCCTGCATTGCTGCCTCCCATAAATCCTGAGAACAATTTACGCTAAGCAAATCAACAGAGGGAGAAAGCAAACACTTCGAACGAAGTTTTACGGTGTATATGGCTGAGTCAGCAGCATTTCCTGAACTGTTAGGGCTTACAGCCCAGTAAAGTCATTTTACACGCGACAACAATACATCCCTAAATATTTCAGTATTTCATCTTTGGAAATATCCAGATTTTCCTTTTCTGACAAATCAGCTGCCACATCATAGATGCTAACGGCGTCCACCTCTTTGAAGTCATGCGCAGTGATTATTTCTCTTATCGGGATTTCGTCTTCAGCCCAGCGAAAAGGTTCACCCTTTTTTTCAACAAAACTTCGCATCTTTCGTAATATATCAACCGATGTGCCTTCATTAAGGAGTTCAGCGGAAAACGCGTCAAAGACCAAGGTACCACCGGCCTGTAAAAGTTGACGAGCGGCCCCAATGGTATGAAGCGCTTCACTTTCCTGTAGGTAGCAACAAACACCTTCCCATATAACCATTGTTGTTTGGGTGGATGTATCCTTAATATAGGGGTGAGAGAGAAGCGTTTCTGCCCAAGGTTTTGAGAAATCGATGGCAATAAACTCAAGCTTACAATTTGGCTGCAAGTGCCTTCTCTTCAGTATTTCCTTTTTTCTTTTTTGTGTATCAGGATGATCCACTTCAACGATTGTGGCTTCGGGTAACTGTAACCGCAATGAACGTGTGTCATACCCGGCTCCAAGTAAAATAAAGCGACGCGTGCCTGTTTTATAAGCATTCAGTATTTGATCATCAATATAACGATGCCTCAAACATGCCAATGCCGTCATCCCTGGAAAGCCCACTAATTTATCGGGTGTTTTCATACCCACGCTATAGATAACTGGGTCAAAGAGTCGAGCAAGAAATAAGGGTTTGGTTAAGAACCAAGGAAAGGGAAGAAATTCAACAGAAAAAGAGTCATCGAGGTATTTCTCGGCCTTTGGGGCAAGATTGGCAATAGCGCGCATTGCGCTTGTATAACCGGCGGTATCACTGGCATGCTTTGCTTTCATAATGTATATTTTTATTGGGGGTTACGACTGCAGGATGTGGAGCCCTAAGTGTAGCTCTTCATGGCAACCCAAATACCAACAAGTTAGCTAGCCTGGAGAGCAGGGTATTTTAAAAAACATACAGATTACCAAAAAAATAGGGTGCCTGTAAAAAGGCTTTCGTTATTTACTATTCCGCCTTCATAGTTGACAAAAAAGTCCATTGTCTCTTCAAAATTAAATCTGTGGTCCTTTTCAAATTCAGTACCTAGTAAGTCTTCTCCCCGCTTACGAATTACGCATGGTGATATAAACAATCCTGCCTTTGGTAGGCACTTTAAAGCTTTGCTTTTGATTTCGAGGAAAAGTCTGCCTTAAATTTGCAGCAGTGACCAATTTTACGGGGGCAACATTCAACCCAACCATTGCTAACAGCCTCATGGCAATAAACGTTGCCCTAACAAAACCGTATAGGCCTGAACTGGCAGAAAATTTGACGGTATATTTAGTATCGCCTTCTTCGCTCACTGCTTTTGGGCGTACGCCGCCAATTGAACCCTAGATTACCAACATAACCGACAGGCCTACCCACTTTTCCATCGCATGAGCTTCGACAGCTCCCCTAAAGGGTATACAATCAATGCTTTCACCCAGATACTACAATTGGTTTTAAAAACCAAAAGGACAACTGAAATGACGAAGACTCGAACGGTCAATTTAATTGCTATCGCTTTTGTTTGCAGCACTCTGGTGGCTTGCAAGCCTGATTTCAGCAACTTTGTTGCCGTAGGTGATTCGTTAACGGCGGGGTTTGCCGATGGCGCTCTTTACCAAGATGGGCAATTGAATTCCTACCCGTCTATTCTCGCCACCCAATTTTCCCAACTTGAAGGCGCGAGCTTTAATCAGCCGCTAATGAGCGACAACCTAGGCGGTTTACTTTTCGGGGGAAATTCTCACCCCTCCTACCCCACCCGTCTCGTTTTAAACACGACAACGGGGGCCCCGGAAACCCTATTTGGCGTCCCTAGCACAGAGGTATATGACGTCATCAATGGGCCCTTCAATAATATGGGCGTGCCCGGTGCAAAGTCGTTCCACCTTATATCCACTGACTACGGTGATCCAGCTGGGCTCTCTTTGGACCCAGCAACAGCAAACCCCTACTTTGTTCGCTTCGCCTCATGGGTGAACACATCGATAGTGGCAGATGCCGCCTCGCAGAACCCCTCTTTTTTTGTTCTCTGGGTAGGTAACAATGATGTGCTGTCTTATGCCACAGGAGGTGGTGTCGGTATTGATCAGCTTGGAAACGCAGACACCAGCACCTACGCCCATAACGACATTACGGACCCAGGTGTATTCGTAGAGGCCTATTCAAGCACCCTCGATTCCCTCAGCGCATCAGGCGGGAGCGGTGCCTTAATCAATATTCCAGATGTCAGTGCAATTCCCTTCTTCACAACGGTTACTTATAACGCCATCCCTATGGATCAAGAAGGCGCCGACTTGGCCAATTCCGGTTACACCGCATACAACGCCGGAATTGAAGCCGCTTATAATGCCGGCGCGATCACCCTCGAGGAGCTACAAAGGAGAGCTATTGTGTTCTCTGCTGGACAAAATCCAGTGGTGATTAATGATGAATACCTGAGTGACTTGACTGCGCGTGCTCTACCTTCCTATCGCCAAGCCACTAGCAATGAGCTGCTGCTGCTAACCACTGGCGCTATACTAGGCAACGCAGTGTCGCATTCAGACAGCAGGCTTTGGGGAATAAGCGCTCCCCTTGAAGATAAACACATACTCGTCGCTGATGAAATCAAGTTGATTGAAACGGCACGACTTAGCTATAACCAAACCATTAAGGAGCTCGCAAAGAACAACTATCAGCTGGTTTACGTCGATGCCGCAGCCCTATTGGAAGCACTTAAATCAGGCATCAACTATGGATCGGGTAGCATTAGCTCGGCCTATATAACAGGTGGCGCTTTCTCACTTGACGGCGTACACCTGACTGCACGAGGGTACGCGGTATTAAGCAATGAAATAATTGATACCATTAACATCGGATTTGGTGCCGACATAGCGAGAGTTGACCCAGGGAACTACCCCACCATTTATTCCAAGTAGACCTTGTGAGCGCTCATCCCACAGGTCGAACCACAGTGCATAGGCATACACAATGTACTGTATGCCGGTTTTGCAGGAGCCTTAGCCGGTGGGCGCAGCTATCGCATGAAAAGAACGTTTTTGGAGGTGCACTATAAGCATTCAATCCACACGCCCATCAAACCCCGATTAAGATCACCGAGAGTGAACCGTAATATGCACACTGACAGTGCGTCTTTATTCACCCTAAGAGGCGGGTAGTTCTGCTATTTAGTGCTAGAAATGCTAACCTTAGCGGTCTGCTTTGAACCAACCCCTATCAGGACACCTTTAATGACCAACAACGATATCATTCGTCGACTCCGTTACATTTTTGATATTAATGATGCCTCCATGGTATCGACTTTCGGTCTATCGGGCCTTAGCGTCACCCGTGCACAGGTGAGCAACTGGCTGAAACCAGAAAGTGACTCTGATGCAGAACTGTGTAACGACCAAGAACTCGCCCACTTCCTTAACGGCTTAATCACTAAAATGCGCGGCAAAAAAGACGGTGCCCAGCCAGAGGTAGAAACCCGTCTCACGCACAATATGACCTTTAAAAAACTAAAGATCGCCCTTAACTACAAATCTGAAGATATTTTAGACGTCATGAATTTAGCCGACTTCGAAATGAGCAACCATGAGCTCAGTGCTTTTTTTCGCAAGCCAGGTCATAAACATTACCGCAAATGCGGAGATCAGATATTGCGTAATTTCCTGCAAGGCTTACAGATGAAACTTCGCCCTGATGAAAGTCAAAAACAAGAGCAAGAAAACAGCCCTTATAAATCCAATTAACCGTAGTTTGTCAAACAACACCCGTCCCTTAAGGCAGCGCGAAGACCGATGACTCAACAGCAAATCAACAACCCTCTTCATGGCCATACTCTCGAAGCCATCGTCACTCAACTTGTGGACCATTACGGCTGGCCAGAACTGGGGGAGCGAATTAACATTCGCTGCTTTAACAATGACCCTTCGATTAAATCCAGCCTTAAGTTTTTACGCAAAACACCTTGGGCTAGAACCGAGGTAGAGGACCTTTTTGTGGCTTTGATTGAGT
>JAHRVS010000256.1 GCA_019090565.1 Gammaproteobacteria bacterium | reverse complement strand
CTTTTCAGGCGGCGATGGGATTCATTGTCATTGTGCCAACCTGGGGAGCGCTGTGTCTCATTCAAGCAATGGACAACGGTCCTTGGTGGGTCTTGTTTCTAATGGGCATTGTTTGGGGGGCGGACACAGGTGCTTATTTTGCAGGCCGAAGGTTTGGTAAAACAAAGCTAGCGCCCAATGTCAGTCCAGGGAAGTCTATCGAAGGTGTTCTGGGGGGTATGGGTACAACGGCAATCCTAGCGGTGATGGTATGGTTGACTGTGGCGCCTTCCGGAGTAAGCTTGATAAAACTACTGTTGTTTACCTTGGTTGTCACGGTGGTATCGGTATTGGGGGATTTATTTGAAAGTATGATGAAGCGTCATCGTGGTATAAAAGACAGTGGGAAATTACTGCCTGGCCACGGCGGTATTTTGGATCGAATAGACAGCTTAACAACAGCCGGTCCATTTTTTCTCTTTGGTTTATATTTGCTTGGTCTGTACGCTTAAGGCGTGACAGGACGATAAAAAATGACAAAAAATCACCGTAACGAGTCCCCCCAAGTGAAAAGGGTTTGCATTCTTGGCTCCACGGGTTCTATCGGCGTTAGCACACTGGACGTTATTGCACGTCATCCTGACCGGTACCTGGTAGTGGGGCTCTCTGCGAATAGCCGCATTGAGGCACTTTTTCAGCAGTGTCTCGTGCATAAACCTGCTTTTGTTTCAGTGACAAAAGAAAATGATGCTCGGACTCTGTCCGAGCAGCTCATAAAGGCTGGGCTTGAAGTAGATGTACTTGTCGGGGAAGAAGGCCTTATTCAAATGGCCGAAAGTGATCAAAGTGATTATGTTATGGCTGCCATCGTGGGTGCAGCGGGGCTGCGGCCTACTTTGGCTGCTGCTCAGGCGGGTAAGCGGGTGCTGCTGGCAAATAAAGAGTCCCTGGTGATGGCTGGTCGTCTTTTTATGGATGCCGTGTTTGAAAATGGTGCCGAGCTTTTGCCGATTGATAGCGAGCACAATGCGATATTCCAGTGTTTGCCAAAACCTTCTGTGAACGGTCGGTCCGACTTTTTCAACTCAGGCGTGCGCAAAATACTACTCACTGCTTCTGGCGGGCCTTTTCTTAATACCCCAGTGGAAGAGCTTTCGTCGGTAACGGTAAAGCAGGCTTGTGCGCATCCCAATTGGGATATGGGCAGAAAAATATCTGTTGACTCTGCAACCATGATGAATAAGGGGCTAGAGCTAATTGAAGCGTGCTGGCTGTTTGATGCAAAACCGGAACAAGTGCAAGTAGTTATTCACCCTGAAAGCATCGTGCACTCCATGGTCGATTACATCGATGGCTCTGTGCTCGCTCAATTAGGTAATCCCGATATGCGCACGCCAATCGCCTATGGGCTATCATGGCCTGATAGAATTGATTCAGGGGTCCCTGCGCTGGACTTGTTTTCCCAGCACAAGCTGACCTTTAGCGTGCCAGACCTTGAGCGGTTTCCTTGTTTGCGCCTTGCCTATGAGGCGATGGAATCCGGCGGGAGTGCCCCAGCGGTATTGAATGCTGCTAATGAGGAGGCGGTTGCTGCTTTTCTAGCTGAACAAATACGTTTTGATCAAATACCCTCAATCACAGAGCAGGTGCTCAATGCACACCAATGCAATGAAGTGAGCAGCATCTCACAAGTGCTGGAACTTGATAAACATGCACGCCATGAAGCGAACCAGTTTATCAAGGCGCTGTCTTAATACAGAATGTTGAAAAAATAACCTGGAGCTGTTCCGTTCGTTATGGAAATGATTCAAACAATTTTAGCTTTTGTTTTTGCCTTAGGCGTACTGATATTTGTACATGAGTATGGCCATTTTTGGGTTGCGCGCCGCTGTGGCGTAAAGGTGCTGCGCTTCTCAATTGGCTTTGGCCGCCCCCTGTTTAGCCGCTTTGACAAGCATGGTACTGAGTTTACGGTGTCGGCGATTCCATTGGGCGGTTATGTAAAGATGCTTGATGAGCGCGAAGCAGACGTGCCGACTGAGCTGCTAGCTCAGACCTTCAATAGGAAACCAGTGTTGCAGCGTATTGCAATTGTTTCTGCTGGACCTATTGTGAATTTAGTTTTTGCCGTATTCCTATACTGGGTTATGTTTCTGTTTGGTGTGATGTCTGTCATTCCAGTGATTGGTGAGGTTGATGACGATTCCATTGCTTATCGAGCCGGCCTTTTTTCAGGCCAAGAAATTGTGTCTGTGGATGGCCGTGATACGCAAAGCTGGGAAGAAGTTAACCTATCACTTATTCGCCGAGTAGGGGGTAGTGGAGACATTATCATGGGGCTGAAATCCCCTGGCTCGACATTGGTAGAGGAAAGAGCGCTATTAATTGAAGAGTGGTTGGTGGGCGAGGAATTGAGCCGCCCATTGGCGATGCTTGGGATTGAGCCAGCAATACCTGTGTTACCGCCGGTGATGGGCGAGATTATCGCTGGCGGCCCCGCTCACGAAGCAGGCTTACTTGAGGGCGATAAAATACTAGCATCTGGTGAAGAGGTCGTCGAATCTTGGTCTCAGTGGGTTTCAATTATACGTAATAGTCCGGGAGAGTCGTTGCACCTGCAAATAGAGCGTAACCATGCGCGGCTTGCACTGACAGTTATCCCTGAAGTTATCAATGGTAAGTCAGGCGTCCAGACGGGGCGTATAGGTGCTCGTGTTTTTGTGCCAAAGGATTTTGGCGCTGAGCACCAGCGTGTTATCCGTTATGGGCCACTGGCTGCTGTGCCAGCGGCATTTGAAAAGATGTGGGACAGGAGTATCCTGACCCTTGAAAGTATCGGGAAGATGTTACAGGGACTGATTTCCGTTGATAACCTCAGCGGCCCAATAACCATAGCGAAAATCGCCGGTCAAATGGTAGGGTATGGCCCAGAAGCATTTTTTTCATTTATGGCTTACCTGAGCGTTAGCCTGGGAATACTTAACTTGCTTCCTATTCCTGTTCTGGATGGCGGGCACTTGCTCTATTACCTCGCTGAACTGTTAAAAGGAAGCCCGGTTTCAGAGAAGGTTCAGGCTATGGGGGCAAGAATTGGAGGGGCCTTGTTGCTGGCTTTTATGACATTGGCAATATATAACGACATAGCCCGTTTATAAGCGGGCTTTTTTCCCATAATAAAGTACACTTAACGGTTTGTGG
>JAHRVS010000255.1 GCA_019090565.1 Gammaproteobacteria bacterium | reverse complement strand
CTTTGCCAGCAGAACGGCTGCTTGCTAACGCATACAAGTTTTCGATCGGAAAGTCCCGCTCTTCGAGAATCGAAATCATGGTCTCTCCCACGGCTCCCGTGGCACCAACAACCGCGACGTTATATTTTTTGCTCATTTCATTTCCTCAATTAGTTTCATCGACACCTATAAAGGCAGTCATTTTTTCTCGTGAACGCAAGAAGGCCTCACCTAGAGAACCCCAGAACACAGGACAGAGACTGGGGTTCGAGCACGAAGCCGACGTGACGATCTCGTGGTTAGTGCGCCAGAGGCACCACTGTTCTATTGTGCGCTGGAGAGGGCGTTTAATACCGCCTGCCCCATTTGTTCTGTGGAGACTTTCTCTGCGCCATCAGCAAGGATATCAGGCGTACGCAGACCGAGGTCTAGCACCACACTGACCGCACTTTCGATATCATCTGCCGCGTCACTCGCATTTAATGAGTACCGCAACATCATTGCAACAGAGAGAATGGTTGCCAGTGGGTTAGCAATGCCCTGGCCGGCGATATCTGGCGCAGATCCGTGACAGGGTTCATACATACCCTGCCCGTTTGCATTGAGTGAGGCAGATGGCAGCATGCCGATAGACCCCGTGAGCATGGCGGCTGCATCAGATAAAATATCACCGAACATATTACCGGTTACAATAACATCAAATTGCTTTGGCGCACGCACCAACTGCATGGCGGCATTGTCTACATACATATGGCTAAGCTCGACTTCTGGGTACTCCTTGGAGAGCCCCTCCATCACTTCACGCCATAACTCTGTCACTTCTAGCACATTGGCTTTGTCCACAGAGCAGACCCGTTTATCGCGTTTCATTGCCATGTCGAATGCGACGCGGCCGATGCGTACTATTTCAGACTCGTTGTAACGGTAGGTGTTAAACCCTTCACGTTCGCCATTTTCAAGTGTGCGTACTCCGCGAGGCTGCCCAAAATAAATGCCGCCAGTTAGTTCTCGCACGATCAATATATCTAGTCCTGAAACCACTTCTGGTTTTAGGCTGGAAGCATCAGCTAGCTGCGGGTAAAGGATAGCGGGGCGTAAGTTGCCAAACAGATCAAGACTAGAACGAATCCCCAGCAAGCCTTTTTCTGGGCGTATAGACATGTCCAGAGCTTCCCACTTTGGACCACCCACTGCACCAAGAAGAATCGCGTCACTTTTTTTAGCTTTGTTAATGGTTTCTTCTGGAAGCGGTTTACCTGTGGCGTCAATCGCGCTACCACCAATAAGCGCCTCGTCTAGTTCTAGGCCCAGTTGGTGTTTTTCATTTACGAGCTCTAACACCTTTTTCGCTTGCCCAACAATTTCAGGGCCAATGCCATCACCGGGTAAAATCAGTACTTTTTTGCTCATCATAACTGTCCTAATAAAATAAATTGATTTGCTTATTTGATGACGTCAAATAGCCACGGTGAAGTTTGTTTACGCTTTGTTTCATAGGCACGGATTAATTCCGCATCTGCCAAGGTTAAACTAATCTCATCTAAGCCATTCAACAAACAATGTTTGCGAAATGCGTCAATTTCAAAGCCAAAACTTTCGCCTTTAGGTGTTACCACTGTCTGTGATTCTAAATCCACATGGAGTTGGTAACCCTCATTGGCAAAGGTTTCCTCGAACAGCTGGTTAACAATTTTATCTTCAAGAATAACGGGAACGATGCCATTTTTAAAACAGTTATTATAAAAAATATCGGCATAACTGGAGGCGATCACGCACCGGAAGCCAAAATCCAACAAAGCCCAGGGGGCATGCTCTCGGCTTGATCCACACCCAAAATTTTGCCGCGCCAACAGTATTTGGGCGCCTTGATAACGTGCAGCATTCAAAATAAACGCTTCATTCAGAGGCCGGCCACTGCAATCTTGACCTGGCTGGCCTTCATCCAAATAACGCCATTCATCAAACAGGTTCGGGCCAAAGCCGCTACGTTTAATAGACTTTAAGAATTGTTTGGGGATGATTTGGTCGGTGTCCACATTCGCCCGATCAAGGGGGGCAACCAATGCTTTGTGACTAGTAAATTGATCCATAATACGTTTGCTCCTCTTATTTCATCAAACAGATGTTTTGCTTACAAAATCACGAACATCGACAAAGTGGCCAACGATTGCTGCGGCAGCGGCCATTGCTGGGCTCACTAAGTGTGTACGGCCGCCCTGCCCTTGTCGACCCTCAAAATTACGGTTTGATGTCGATGCACAGTGTTCACCGTTACCGAGCTTATCTGCATTCATGGCCAGACACATCGAGCAACCGGGCTCTCGCCATTGAAAGCCCGCTGCAGTAAAGATCTGATCTAACCCTTCTTTTTCTGCTTGTTGCTTAACAAGACCAGAGCCGGGTACCACCATCGCCTGTTTGATACTGCTGGCCACTTGATTACCCTTTGCAACTTCTGCCGCCGCGCGCAGGTCTTCAATACGAGAATTCGTGCATGAACCAATGAAAACACGGTCTAATTTGATATCAGAAATCGCGAGGCCTTGTTCGTAATCCATGTATTCATAAGCACGCTCCATTCCTTCGCGTTTCACGGGGTCTGTTTCTTCTGCCGGGTTGGGGATTTTTGCATCCACAGCCACCACCATTTCTGGCGAGGTTCCCCATGTCACTTGCGGTTTAATGTCTGCGGCATTAAGTATGACAATGTGATCGAAGAAAGCCCCTTCGTCACTTTTTAACTCGCGCCACTGGCTAACTGCTTGATCCCAGCGCTCTGAGGTAGGCCCGTATGGGCGGTCTTTCAAATAATTGATGGTTGTATCGTCTACCCCAACTAGCCCACAACGTGCACCACCTTCAATGGCCATGTTGCACACGGTCATTCTACCTTCCATGCTCAAGGCTTCAATGGTTGTGCCGGTGAATTCAATGGCGTAGCCAGTGCCTCCAGCCGTTCCGATTTCACCGATAATCGCAAGGATAATGTCTTTGGCTGTAACGCCAAATGGCAAATCACCGTTCACCTCAACGCGCATGTTTTTCATTTTTCGCTGAATTAAACATTGCGTCGCCAACACATGCTCTACTTCCGATGTTCCAATGCCATGGGCGATGGTAGCAAAAGCACCATGCGTTGCCGTATGAGAGTCACCACAAACAATGGTCATGCCGGGTAATGTTGCCCCTTGTTCTGGGCCAATGACATGCACGATGCCTTGTCGTACATCCCCCATTTTGAATTCAACGATGCCAAATTTATCGCAGTTAGCATCAAGGGTTTCAACCTGAATGCGAGAAATTGGATCCACGATGCCTGCCACACCGGCATCTTGGTTTTCAGTGGGCACGTTATGATCGGGGGTCGCTAAATTCGCATCAAGTCGCCAGGGTGTGCGCCCTGCCAACTCCAATCCTTCAAATGCCTGAGGAGAGGTAACTTCGTGAAGTAATTGACGGTCAATGTAGATCAATGCGGTCCCGTCTTCCCGCTGCTTAACAATATGATCATCCCATATCTTGTCATACAAGGTACGCGGCTTCATGTGCGACTCCAAAAATTTAAAAATAAAAGAGGTTCCTAAAACACAGCGCTAAAAACGTTTGTTTCACCGCTTATTGAAAATCTCTGCGTCAGACCAAGCGCATGGCAAAATCAAACGAAAAGCGGGGCTTACACTCAGCGGGTGCGCGCTTTGAGCCTTATTTCAACCTCCTGCGAGCCATAGCAAGTAGCGTTTCAATCGCCTACTAATGCCTGGAGGGGGTTTAACCAAAACCTTCCAGACTCGTAGCAGCAGGAATAGGTGAAGTGTAAGGACTCAGCATCAATAAAACAAATTCATTATATTTATCTTATGGATTCGTTTTTGGAATGTGATACATTGAATTGTTAGCGGGAGGGTACTTCTAAAAACAGTGATTTTCACGTGACAGCAAGGCAGCCCCACAAGTCGAATCACAATGTATAAGGCATGCACCAAAATTCGGGTAAGGAGCTGACGCAACTACCACGTAAACAATGCATTTTTGGAGGAACCCAGCAGAAATATTAAGAAAGTATTTTGGAAGCCACTATTTTGAATATGAACACGGACACCCTCAAACTCTTTATCGCCGTCGCTGAGCGGCAGTCATTTACAAAGGCTGGGGAACAGGTGTTTCTCACACAACCCGCAGTCAGTAAACGAATTGCTCAGTTAGAGGAAACCCTGGGAGCCCTTCTTTTTGATCGAATTGGCCGGGAAATCATACTCACTGAGGCGGGGAGAGCCCTACTCCCTCAGGCCAGGGATATGATAAACAGCCTTAACGACATGGCTCGAACTATCGGCAATTTATCAAATCAAGTAGAGGGCGAGCTAGCAATCGGTACCAGTCACCACATTGGGCTACACCGCCTGCCCCCCTATTTAAAAACCTACAGCCAACAGTTTCCGCAAGTAAGACTAAATATAAAGTTCATGGAATCAGAAGAAGTTTATGAACAAGTTATTCATGGAAGACTTGAGCTAGGCGTCGTTACCCTTCCAGATGCACCCGATAGCCATCTAACAGTTAAAAGCCTCTGGAATGACGATTTGAGTTTTATGGTGAGTAGCGACCACCCACTAAGTGGTCGAATAAACATGCCTTTGGATGAACTACTTGATTACCCTGCCATATTGCCAAAACCAAGAACATTTACCCGGAAAATTGTAGAAAACCTGGTTAAAATGCAAAATAAACCGCTTCAGTGTGAACTTTCCACCAACAACCTAGAAACAATTCGCATGTTAACCCGCATAGGCCTTGGTTGGAGCGTGCTACCCAATACAATGGTTCAGCAGG
>JAHRVS010000011.1 GCA_019090565.1 Gammaproteobacteria bacterium | reverse complement strand
TGCCGCGCCTAAAAATTCGATTGATGCAATGATAGAGTTGGCTAAAGTATTAGATCTACCTAAAAGTAGTCTTCACGGTAATCCAGACTTAATCGTGGCCTCTATGGCTGGCACTATTCTATACCGTCATTTAAATCGACTTGATAGAGTGAATGTAATACAAACGATAAAAATGTTAGCTAGCTTTGAATTACAAAGTGAGCTTATTTCCAGGTGTCTTGATGTTCTAATTAATCCCCAGTGGGGTGAATGGTCATTAAAAAACAATGAATTAAATTCAATTGTCGAATTTCATGACGATCTCAATCGATGGTCAGGTGTAATGGGGGGGAACCCTGGTGCTTACGGTGTGGCCGGCGCTTCTTGGAGTATAATCAAGCAAGGAGCTTTTACGGGTAATATGGCTGTTCTAGCCGCTTCAGTTATTCTTGTCGGGATACATGAATTTTCCTACCAAGAAACACAAAGATATACAAAAGAGATTGAGCGTAGAAAGACATTAAATAGGGGGTTGTGAGGTGTCTATTCTAAAAGCGGCTGTTATTTTCATTTCTGTGTATGTGGCCCTCACTATGGCAGGTGTTTCTATTAACTATTTGTTAAACCTACACCCTCAAATTACAGTTAATATTGCTTGTACAGTTTTGGCTGCTCTTTCTATAAGAAATAAGATTAATTTAAATTCCATGTACCCTTATGAGCTGTTGTTTTTTTCTGCACTAGGCGGAGTGATAACTGTTTTGTCCATTTTTTTGTTATCCTTTATCTATACAAATTTTTCTGCTCCGTCATTGCTTGAGGCGCTTACTTCATTTTTGGTAAATGCTATTGCGGTTTACATAACGATTTATTTTTCAGTATTAAGGAAATCATAGGGCGTTTAACATAAGGGCATCTCTAAAAATAGTAATTTTTACGTGAGAGCAAGAAAGCCCCGCACGGACGGCTGCATGGATGCAGGAGGTAGAGCGATGTAGGACGCAACTGCCGGCTGTATCCATGTTGAAAAAGGTGATACGAAGCAGATCTATGATTGGATTGATGAGAAGACTAGAATCGTAATTAGTTATCCATGGTAACTGGGTAAGCCAAGGAGCTGTTGGTGAACTCTGTGAAATATTTTTTTTATCTTTTTATTTTCTCTTCAATCGTTGCGTGTTCAAGTGTGAAACACAATAACATTGAAGGCTATATTGGTCTTTATGAGATTGTGAAGGCTGAGTGTGAAATCGAGAAGGGTGCATTTGATCCATGTGAAAACACCTGCTTTTTTGAGGTTCTAAAAGGCCAGTTTATTGGGGTTAACGATAATGACTTAGCTTATGTTTTTTGGAGTGGATATCCGGAAATAGATTCAGATCTTCAATATACAGCGCACCCAATTGATAGTCGCAATACAAAAAAAATAACAGAGAAAAAACTTTGGCTAAGTAAGGATAAGGGCATTCAAGAGTATTTGACTTTTCATGATAGAGTCTTAATTGAATATTACGTCGAGTATCGTGATAGGGGTGGGGTTAGAAAAATAAAATATACTTTAAATCCCGTCAGGAGAGGTGGTAAGCCATCTTTTCGCATGAATTATCCTGGAAATAAGTAAAGGTTTGCATTCAAAAAATAGCTAACAAGAGAGAGCGAGCTAAAGAATAATCACGAAAGTTATAAAAATTTCAGTGCTGATGTTTGTTCTGGCCCGAGCTTACGGACTTTAAAAAAGTATCGCAGGAGGAAGTTTAAACTGTAATTGCCCAATTAAATAATCGGCCAAGAAAAACACTTGGTTACAAAGCCCCAGCCAAATTAATGGCTGAGCACATGACTCAGTAAAGAGCTTAAATTGTTATGCGCTTCGGACTTGAATCCGCCAATTATTTACGCTGAGTAATTGCGACTTAAGCTCTGTGGTTAAGAGGTGGCTGTGTATTATTGTTAGATTGGAATCTGCGATATTTAAAGGTATAAATGAATTGTAAATTTGCGACATTTTAACAGTTGGTTAGCTATATTCTCAAACACATGATGAGAAGCCTGTGAACCGCTGGCTTAGGCTCAGGTATTTTAGACGTGAGCAGCTTGCCGGTGTTTTGTGACCATGCGCCGGTTTTTACGGTCAATAGCGCCAATTAGCATTGTTGTGATGCCATTGGCTGCAGTTAAATATGTTTATAATTAAATCTTCTTATGGTTGCAATAAAAATGTCGTTAAATGTATGCGTTAAGACTTGTTAGAGCTTAGAGTAGACTAAAATACTGATGACTATTTTAATGCAATAACAGCTAAATGGCTTGTCTATTCAATAGTGGACTCATTTATGGTGTCATGCTGATTGTCTCGATATTATTGAAGACAAGGGTTGTAAAAGTTTGAAGCGTGAGAATATGTTTATTGATGGCCAGCTGAATATATCAAACCGCAGAGCACCAAAATTTGCATTGGTACTAACGGTAGTGTTCGGGCAGCATTGCTGCAATGTTTACTCGTCAGCTGTTTGTTTTTCCTGAGCTTTTCATTGAACCTGCCCATGAATATTTTCAGTCTATGATGGCATGATATTCTTTAGAAGAGCTAGAATAGAAAGCGGTTGTTCTTGATGTTTATCAGCAAGTGGATGGTAGTTCTGCGCGATTGCTGATAGGTGTTGTTCTTGCCACAATAGGCTCGGTTGGGTTCTCTGTAGTGAGAATAATCCCTCTGTTGCTTAGATATAAGCTATTCTTTAACTGGAAAACTTGGGAAGAGGGCTTATCCTTTTCAAATGGAAAATACGGTTTTTTCATAATTTCATTGTGGGATTACTTGAGATTTTATGCCCCAAAAATTCCTCCCTTGGCATGTTCAAGGCTAAGAGCTGGGTGAAAGACGTTCGTGATATGTATAGCAATGGCACGCTATTAATCAATGAGTAGTTGATTGTGAGTATTCAGTAAGATTAGTCGTGGGTTTAGAGGCATCTTTAAACGTGCACTTTTAGATATACGCTTAAAAAAATAAAAAAGGATATCACTGATGAATATTGTTTATGCTGCTGTAATAGTTGCTTTTGCTGTTGGGGTACATGCGTTGCGCCAGTATTTAATGACGGTAGAGCAAGCTCCAAAAAACCACGAGGTATTTTCAGGTAAGCTTTTTAAAGTCGGGCAGGCAATTGTGGCCTATCGGCCTGCTAAGGCCGAAGCCACAGCAACGGTTATTGCTATGCCCGGTTTCCTTGAGGATCATCGCTATTTTACTGCGCTTTATAACGAACCAGATGTTGAATTATTGCTTATTAATAGCTGCAATTACCACCCACCGGTTATTCCTTGTAATCCTAAGCCATGTGGTTTTTTTAATCGGCTTGGGTTTCAGGAAGGATCTATTGAATACGATGCGGCGGTATTAAACTGGGTGGCTGAGAACTTAGTAACAACGAAAAATATTCGTTTACATGGGCATTCTCGTGGTGGTGCGGTGGTGTTGGAAGCAATTAAACAGCAACCAGGTTTGCATCAAGCGAATGAGGTGGTATTGGAGTCACCAGTGCTCCCACAAGCAAAAGGGTATCCGCCTCTTGAGCTGGCCCTGGGTGCCGTAGGGCTATATTTTTTGCCATTGACTTCGCCTATCATAAAGCGAATTCCTGCTGGGCTATATGCGCCGCTGTTGTTTCGCCCTATCAATAGCCGTAAAGCGACATTGTTGGGAGGAATGTTTCATAATCCAAAAAACTATAAAACGATCATTGATAACGTTCACTTTTTGTCGGAATGGATGGATGGAAATGATCTTTCTATTTATAAAGACGTTCATAAAGGGACGATATTAATTGGTGAAAAAGATACCGTGCTCGATAGAAGTTCCATGTTGGCAAGTGCGCTAAAAGGCGGTGATAACATTCGAGTTGTTGAAACTAAAAACACGAGTCATTTTGTGAGTCTGGACACCCCTGAGGTTGTGCCCCCGATAGAAAGAGTCTCCGATTTGCTTGTTAAAGAGTCGGTATAGCGAGTGTTTTTACCGAAAGAGGGCGGCTTAACTGTTGCTCTTTTTTACGTACTACGTATCCGGTTTTTATGGCGGGTATAGGCAGGCCTAGTGTGTGTTGGGTTTTGATGCTGCGTATGCTGTTGTTCGCTGTTTTGTCGTTTGGTTTTCTTTATAGTTGGTGTTCCTTGTCTTCGTGACTAGTGTTGCCTCTAACTCGCTATGTCAATTAGGCATGCTAGGCCTCTCGAAAGACCTTTGATGAAACTAAGGTATTTCGCATTCAGGCTTAGCGGATTTATTGTGATTATTTTATATGCAAACTTGTTTCTTATTCTAGCTGACAGGAAATCTGCAGTAGCAGGAGAGGGCAGCGTGCAATCACAGAAGCGTTCAGTCGGCGAGGAGTGTGTTGTTCTTTTACACGGCCTTGGCAGAACGAGGCTATCAATGCGCTTCTTGTACAATCTATTTGTCGATGACGGTTATCGGGTCTGGAGTAAAAGCTATCCGTCCACTAAAAATACCATCAAAAAACTTTCCAATGATACGATTACCAAGGCTTTAAATTACTGTCAAACCGGCAGCAATAAACAGGTTCACTTTGTTACACATTCTTTAGGGGGGATTCTCTTAAGGGTTTATTTGCAAGATCGCACCATTGCAAACATGGGCAACATTGTGATGCTGAGCCCACCCAATCACGGAAGTGAAGTGGTGGATGCACTCAAAGACAATTTTCTATTTCAATTTTTTCTAGGGCCTGCTGGCCAGCAACTTGGCACAGGAGAGGGGAGTATTCCTCTTTCTCTTAAGCCTGTTGAGGGGGTAATAGGAATTATAATCGGGAACCGTTCTTATGAGCCTTGGTTTTCGAGCACCCTACGGGGGCCAAATGATGGCAAGGTATCAACACACAGCGCTAAACTGAGTGAAATGCGTGATTACCTTGTGGTTCAATCTGGTCACACCTATATCATGGATGATGAGGCCGTAATCCAGCAAATGCGGCACTTCCTGCTACACAGCCAGTTTCTCAAGTCGCGTTAAAGTCATATACTGTCATTTTAAGAATCAAGGTTTGAGATAGACGCCCATGAAAACATACTTGGTCGGCGGGGCCGTGCGTGACCAGCTGCTAAAACTTCCCGTTAAAGATAGAGATTGGGTGGTGGTGGGTGCAAACCCAGAGCAAATGCTGGCGCAAAAATTTGTCGCTGTCGGTAAGGACTTTCCTGTCTTCCTTCATCCAAAAAGCAAAGAAGAGTATGCCCTTGCGCGCACGGAGCGAAAATCAGGAAAAGGTTATACTGGGTTTGAATGCTTCAGTTCCCCCGGTGTCAGCGTAGAGGAGGACCTGTTGAGGCGTGATCTCACTATCAATGCCATCGCTCAAGATGAGCAAGGTCAATTGGTGGATCCTTACGGAGGTCAAGATGATTTAAACGCTCGTATTCTGCGGCATGTGTCTCCCGCATTCAGGGAAGACCCGTTGCGCATTTTGAGGGTGGCGCGCTTTGCGGCGCGCTTTTACCACCTGGGTTTTCGTGTCGCCGATGAGACAATGGCATTGATGACTCAAATGACGGCGGATGATGAGCTTCAGTACCTTGCCGCTGAGCGGGTATGGAGTGAAACCCAGCGCGCGCTGTGTACCAATACCCCTAGCCAGTTCTTCGAGGTGTTGCGGCACTGTGGGGCCTTGGCAAAGCTGTTCCCTGAGATAGACGACCTTTTTGGTGTACCTCAGCCAGAAGTACATCATCCTGAAATCGATACAGGCTTGCATACAATGATGAGTCTGAAGCTAGCAGCGGAACTCACACCAAGCCCTGTTGTTCGTTTTGCTGTGCTTACCCATGATGTGGGCAAAGGGAGTACGCCACAAGATGAGTGGCCTCGGCACATTGCTCATGAAGAGAAGGGCGGTGTTTTGATTGACGCGCTTTCTAAGCGTTTACGTGTACCCTCAGATTACAGTAAGTTGGCTAAACGGGTGGCCGTTTATCACACTTACTGCCATCGTGCCTTAGAGCTTAAGCCCGCAACCATGGTGAAAACGCTAGAAAAACTTCAGGCATATCGACAGCCGGAAAAACTGGAAGACTTTCTAATTGCTTGCGAGGCCGATGCAAGAGGGCGAAAGGGTTTTGAAGAACGTGTTTACCCTCAGGCTCAACGTTTCAGAGATGCCCTGCATGCGAGCTATCAAGTCGATACGCAGGCTTTGGTAAAGGCGGGCTACGCAGGCAAGCAGCTCGGTGAGGCGGTACACCAAGAGCGGGTTAGGGCGGTCAAACAATTGGGGGAGCAGTATGACAGCGCTAAGTAATAAGCCGGTAGCACTGGTGACGGGTGGAGCCAAGAGAATTGGCGCGGAGATCTGCCGAACGCTACATCGAAGAGGTTTTAATGTTGTTTTGCATTATCGTCACGCAGAATCAGAGGCAATGCAACTGCTTGAGTCGCTAAATCACGACAGGCCAGGCTCTTGTGTCATGCATCAGGCATCATTGTGCAATATTGAGGACATTGAAAGCCTTGCGCTCTTTGCGCGACAGGCTTGGGGGCGGCTTGATGTTTTGGTGAATAATGCATCTAGCTTTTACCCCACTGAATTGTCGCAGGCAAAGGAAGAAGACTGGGATGAATTGATGTCTAGCAACCTCAAGGGGGCCTTTTTTCTTTCACAGAAATTAGCGCCCGCGTTAAAAGTTCAGCAGGGGTGCATCGTAAATATTATCGATATTTATGCGCAAAACCCACTTAAGGGGCACCCTATATATTGCATTGCAAAAGCGGGCCTAGTGGCGATGACGCAAGCGTTAGCGCTAGAGCTTGGCCCTGATGTGCGGGTAAATGGTGTCTCGCCTGGCGCGATTCTTTGGCCTGAGGCCAATGAACCAGAGACCAATGAACCAGAGACCCGTGAACCTAAAGCCAGTGGATCAAAAGTTAATGAATCACAGGCTTTTGAACAAGGGCTTCAACAAGAAATTATTAAACGAACTTGTTTGCAGCGCCGAGGAGAGCCTCAGGATATTGCGCAAACGGTGGCATTTCTTGTGGAAGATGCATTGTTTATTACTGGCCAGATCATTGCCGTGGACGGAGGGCGTTTAAGCCGTTAATCATGTGCTGTTACTGAGGTCAACGTTTTGCCATACAAAGGGTACAACCCATAGCTTTTGGGAATTTTGGTCAAAGGCCTGCCACAGCGATGCATAGGTTTTCCCCGATATGGCATGGCAATGATTGGGCGCCAATTCTGCCAGAGGCTTAAGCACGAAGGCATTATAGAGGATCTCTTCTCGAGGAAGGTCGATACCGTCTATTGATCCGTCATATTGGTTGTAGTCGAGAATATCAATATCAAGCGTTCGAGCGCTAAAACGGGGTGCGCTGCGGTTTCTGTCATTGTCTTCTTCAATCTGACGCAGCTGGCTTGAAAGTTTTCCTGGCGCCAGCGTGGTGCAAATACTGACAACGAGGTTGTAAAAATGTTCACCCTCAAAGCCCACTGCTTCGCTTTCGTATACTGACGAACAGTTTAGTTTGCCGAAGGTGTGAGTCAGGGCGTCGAGGGCTGAGCGAATATGGTGCTCTCTGTGAACATTGCTGCCGAGGCTAAGAAATACTTCCGCCATCAACTCAGCACCACTTTATCTTTACAACCACGTTCAATGAGGATGCCTACGTCGGTAGAGCCGCGTAGAGCGCCGGGTTTCCCTAATCGTAGTTTTAGCCACGGCACCCTGTATTCATTCAATATGATTTCAGCAATGCGCTCTGCCATGGTCTCTACCAGTTGGAATTCGCTTTGCTCTACAAAGCTGATAATGCGCTTTGACACTGATTTATAATCCAGCGCGTCTTCAATGGAGTCGCTTTGAGCAGCGGGTAGGATGTCGCAGCCCATCTCTAGGTCGATACTGATGGTTTGCTTGGTTTCGCGCTCCCAGTCAAATATCCCGATGATGGTTTGTATCTGTAATTCTTTAATATAAACAATGTCCATGTATGACTTTCCTTAATGCGGTGTACAAGTTTGTTTTTGCGATGATGAATAAGGTACTCTGTTGGCCACTTTAAATGCTATTTAGTTGAGGAATTAACGTGGATCTCCCTTTTACCCTATCGTCCATTGGATTATG
>JAHRVS010000254.1 GCA_019090565.1 Gammaproteobacteria bacterium | reverse complement strand
CGATGACGTCTGATGGTAATGTTTCATGCAGAAAAATCTAGATTGAATCTGCTTCTTGTCGTCGCATACTGTAAAAAGCGTCACAGAGAAGCACCTAAAACATAAAAAAAGGAGAATCCCTCATGGGCGTATTAGTCGGAAAACAGGCACCTGATTTCACTGCGGCAGCGGTAAAGGCAGACGGAGAAATTGTTGATGCATTGACAATGTCATCAGAAATTAGCGGAAAATATGGCCTGCTTATTTTCTACCCTCTTGATTTTACTTTCGTATGCCCTTCAGAGTTAATTGCTCTGGATCACCGTATGGAGCAGTTTAAAGCCCTGAACGTAGAAGTTTTAGGTATTTCTATCGATTCACAATTTACCCATAACGCATGGCGTAATACTCCTGTAGAAAACGGTGGCATTGGGCCCTTGGGCTACACGCTGGTTGCTGACACAAGCCACGAGATTTGCAAAGCTTATGACGTTGAGTCAGCTGGTGGCGTTGCATTTCGCGGTGCATTTTTGATTGATAAAAATGGTCTAGTTCGTTCGCAAATTATCAACGACCTTCCTCTTGGCCGTAATATGGATGAGCTGCTGCGCTTAGTCGAAGCGCTTCAGTTCCATGAAGAGCACGGAGAGGTTTGTCCTGCTGGTTGGAACAAGGGTGATAAAGGAATGAGCGCCTCTCCTGATGGCGTTGCTTCCTACCTTGCGGATAATTCTGACAAGTTATAAGTTGACGATTGATCGGCGTTAACAGTTTACGAAAAGGCAGCTTCGGCTGCCTTTTTTGTGAGCAGGGTTTTTATCTCGATATTGAATTAGAGGTAGTGGGTGAAGTTTAATTGCTGGCGCCTGCTGTTAGCGCTGGCAGGTTATTGAAATTTGCTGAGTCGAACCAGATACAAGGCAAAATCAAGCGAAAAGTAGAGTTTACACGCAGTCAATGGGTGCTTTTAGCTTGATTCTATGCCGTAGACACGGGACTAGTAAAATCTCAACGGTCTATTAGAGGGTGATGCTTACTTGACTTACAAGTACTGCGTCGAGATAGCGGGTGATATAGTTTTCCCGCTCTGTGGCGATGGGGAGTTCTTTTCCTGCGCTGTTGAGTGCCCGTATTTGTTTAACAATATTAGCGTCTGCTTTTGAAAATGCGTGGTCTAAATCTTCGCAGTTAAACGATAAGTCGTCAAAATCAGGGATAAGCACCCGGTAGGTGTTGTCGTTATTTAAAAAAATGACGATGGGGTAGTTCATGTCTCTCCTGTAGTCTTCGATTTTGCTTGTTTACGGTAGCGCCCGAGAAAGTCAGCGATACGGTGTATGGCCTCTCGTAGTTCATCCTCAGTGGGTAAAAAGACGATACGAAAATGGTTATTTTTAGGCCAGTTGAAAGCGCTGCCATGCACAAGCAGTACCTTTTCTTGTAGCAACAGGGCCAGTGCAAACTGCTCATCGTCATCTATTGGGTAGGTGTCGGGATCGAGCCTAATAAACAGGTACAGTGCAGATTTGGGCTTTACGCAGCTGACTCCAGGGATATTTGTGAGTAATTCCCAGGCTAGGTCTCGTTGTTTACCTAGTCGTCCCGCAGGCAGCACTAAATCGTTAATGCTTTGGTAGCCACCCAAGGCCGTTTGGATCGCATTTTGTGCAGGTACATTTGCGCACAGGCGCATTGAGGCCAGCATGTTGAGGCCATCCATGTAATCTCTCGCTGTGTCTTTGGCGCCACTGACTAGCATCCAGCCGGCGCGAAACCCGGCAACGCGATAACTCTTAGATAAACCGTTAAATGACACACATAATTGATTTTTACACAAACTGGCAAGGCAGGTGTGCGACGCGCTGTCATAGAGGATCTTGTCGTATATTTCATCGGCAAAAATGATTAAATCGTGCTTTTTGGCGAGCTTGACGATTTGTTTGAGGAGCGCCTCTGGGTACACGGCACCGGTTGGATTGTTTGGGTTAATAATGACAATGCCGCGAGTGCGAGGGGATATCTTGTTTTCGATGTCCTTCAGATCGGGGTACCAGTTGTCGGCTTCATTACAGAGGTAGTGCATGGGCTTGCCGCCTGATAAAGACACCGCTGCGGTCCACAATGGGTAGTCAGGCGCGGGTATCAAAATCTCATCTTTGTTCTCAAGCAATGCCTGCATAGACATCACAATTAGCTCGCTGACACCGTTACCAAGAAAGATGTCATCAATGGCAACATGCGCGACGCCGAGCGTTTGATACTGCTGCATGATGGCGGTGCGGGCGGAGTAGAGGCCTTTGGAGTCTGAATAGCCCACTGATTGTGGTAGGTGATGAATGACATCCCTAAGGATATCCTCGGGCGCGTCAAAACCGAAGGGAGCGGGATTGCCAATATTTAGCTTTATAACCTGGTGGCCTTCTTCTTCCATCTGGTGCGCTTTATCGAGCACAGGGCCGCGAATGTCGTAACAGACATTATCAAGTTTTGACGATTTTTTGGTTTTTTTCACGATTTACTCAGGAAGATTTTTTATTAGATGCGCCAGTGATGCGTTGCCGTCATGGTAGTGAGAGGTCATGGCAAAAACGCGCCGAACCTATAGTCAGTAGCGCGCTTGTTTTTTTCAAGGGCAGCGGATGGACACAGTTTAGCTCGGAAATGGTTCCGTAGGAAGATGCTGTTGGGTATGCGCTTCCCTGCCAAAAAGACTCTTGATGATAAGTAAAGCCTTTAGGGTCCCTTTGACTTAACTTTCAGGTTTAACTTTCGTTTTTATTTTTTTTCGTTACTAAACACGGACCTTTTTGGGTCGGTTGAATGGGAGGGGCTTAAGGCGCAGCTGATTGCTTTTGGTGCAAAGAGCTGGCCTGTGTCAGATGACGGTGCGCCACATGGTGAAAAGACGCTCTGGTTCTCTATGTTGCTCGGCGAGCAGGTTGTGTATAGCACTTCTTTGCTTTGCTGCCAAAGAGGAGTAGTGTACGGCGGCTCTGTCTTGCTGTGCATATTTACGGGTGTCAGCGTCGCATTTGTCGTCTGCGCGGTTCTGTTTCGGTGTTTTCATTGCTGGTGGGCCCTATTAATGTGTGTCGGGACTATAAGCGAAGCGTATAATGCCGCTTATTTTTTCAGGAGGGGGTTATTTTGTCAGAGAGCAGTTTTTAATCGTATTTCCGTCTATGGGCGCTCCAGAAAGGGGGTTAAGGTGTCACAGAGCACCAAAAAGGCTCAAGAATACCTCCGCTGGCGACTGTTATTCATAGGAATGCTAAGTAGGCCCGATTTTTGCTTATTGGCGTATCTGATATTAAATACACGTTGGAGTATATGAATGAGCGAATCGACACTTAGGAGCAACTTCCTGTCGTTTAGTGGGCGCGCCAAAGTTTTACATATGACATGGATGGCTTTCTTCGTCACCTTTCTGGTTTGGTTTAGCCATGCGCCTTTGTTGAGCATGATTCAAGAATCGATGGGCTTGACTGATCAACAGATCAAAACGCTTCTTATTCTCAATGTCGCATTGACCATTCCTGCGCGAATTGTGACCGGCATGTTGGTGGATAGCTATGGTCCTCGCAGGACCTATACCTTGATGTTACTGGCAACAGCTGTATTGTGTTTCTTCTTTGCGTCGGCAACCAGCTTTGAGGTGTTGGCTTTAGCACGCTTTTTACTTGGTTTTGTTGGTGCGGGTTTTGTGATTGGGATTCGCTTGATCAGTGAGTGGTATCCAGCCAAGCAGTTGGGTCTAGCAGAAGGTATTTATAAGGGTATGGGGAATGTGGGTTCCGCAGTAGCGGCAGTGACATTGCCCACGTTGGCCCTGTATTTTGGTGGTGAGGACGGTTGGCGCTACGCAACGGCTTGTACCGGCGTGGTAGCATTGGTTTTTGCTGGTTTTTTTTATCGGGCTGTGCGCGATACGCCGGCTGGCTCGACGTATTTTAAACCGAATAAATCAGGTGGTCTTGAACTGACAAGTACGCGTGATTTTTTCTTTTGTGTGTTGATGAATATTCCGATGTTTGGCGCTCTGGCTGTGTTGAACTGGAAGGTCAGCATGTTAGGCATTGTCAGTGACATGGTGGCAATGATCATTTATGCGCTGCTGATTGGGCTTTACTTATTTCAGACTTATCATCTTTACAAAGTGAATGAAGAATTATTCGTGAAGCCTGTTGATGAGATTATGCAATACAAATTCAAGCAGGTTGCTATATTAAGTGTTGCCTATGCCGTTACCTTTGGCGCTGAGCTTGCGGTAGTGTCAATGCTGCCTTTGTTTTTTAAGGATGTTTTTCTTATTCCTGTTGCATTGGCGGGGCTATTCGGCGCTTCGTTTGCAGTCATCGACGTATTTTCTTGCCCATCAGGCGGTTTTATCAGTGATAAGTTTGGGCGTAAAACGTCTTTGGTTGTCTTGCTTTGTGGCGCTACGGTCGGTTTTTTCTTGATGTCACTCATCACTGCAGATTGGCCTATCGCATTGGCCGTTGCGACAATGATGCTGTGCTCTTTCTTTATTGGCTCTGCTGCCGGTTGCGTGTTTGCCGTGGTGCCGTTGATAAAACGACGCCTTACTGGGCAAATTGCGGGCATGGTGGGTGCCTATGGAAACATCGGAGCGGTTATATTCCTAACGGTCTTTTCCTTTGTCTCCCCCTCGGTTTTCTTCTTGACGATTGCAGGCTGCATCGCTTTTGCGGCGTTGTGTGCAATGTTTCTGGATGAGCCGCAAGGGACAATGGCTGAGATTATGCCGGACGGGTCTGTGCAGCTTATTGAGGTGCACTAATAGGAAGCGGTGGGTGCGTTTAAAAAGGCGCACCCGCTATGAGATTTTATGATGTACCAGCAATAGAATAGATAGTGGTTTTTATAAAGCCTGAGCCGCTGCGTAACCCGATGCCCAGGCCCATTGAAAATTAAACCCGCCTAAATGCCCAGTGACATCCACCACCTCACCAATAAAAAACAATCCATTTTCTTGTTTGCTTTCCATTGTTTTTGAAGAAAGCCCATTTGTGTCTACGCCACCAAGGGTAACTTCTGCTGTACGGTAGCCTTCTGTTCCGGAAGGCTTTAGTTGCCATGCTGAAAGGTTTTTAGCAATGTCGTTGAGTTTCTGGTGGCTGAATTCTGCTAAGGGTGTTTGTGTATCAGTGGGCCACCATAAGTTTTCAAGCTCCGCGACCAGGTTTTTTGGCAGCTTTTCAGATATAACGTTTTTTAATCGGGTTTTAGCCTGTTTGGTTTTGCTTTCTATTAGCCAGTCGATAACGCTGGTATCGGGGAGTAAATTTAACGAAATACTTTCGCAAACTTCCCAATATGATGAAAGCTGTAAAACGGCTGGCCCGCTTAACCCTCTGTGGGTAAAAAGAATGTTTTCCCGAAATGATTGGCGTTTATTGGATAACTCGACATCAATGGAAAGACCGCTGAGCTTGTTGCTTAAACTTTTAATGCCATCACTAAAGGTAAATGGTACAAGGCCGGGCCGTGTAGGAAGTACCTGCATACCAAATTGCTGCGCCACTTCATAACCGAATGAGGTCACACCCATGCTGGGGATGGATAAGCCGCCACAGGCAACGATGAGTGCAGGTGTTTTAAATACCCCTAGGTTACTTTGTATCTCGTAGTGGTTTGGCTTTTCAATGGCGGAGATTTCACATTGAGTGTTTATTTCGACACCATGTGCATCACATTCCGCCACCAGCATATCAAGGATGTCTTTCGAGCTGTTGTCACAAAACAATTGGCCGAGCTTCTTTTCGTGATAGGGGATGTTATACCGTTCAACCAGTTCGATGAAATCCCATTGGGTGTAGCCATTCAAGGCTGATTTGCAGTAGTGCGGGTTTTCAGAAAGGAAATTTTCTGGTTCGGCATACATGTTGGTAAAGTTACAGCGCCCGCCGCCAGACATCAGTATTTTTTTTCCGATCTTGCTGGTTCTTTCTAACACTAATACGGTGTTTTTGCGTTGAGCGAGCTGCGATGCGCAAAATAAGCCAGCAGCGCCGCCGCCAATAATGACAGCGTCATAAGTATTTGCCTTCAATGGATTGTTTTCTCTTTGAGTTGTGTGCTAATCGGGCCAGCCACCAAGGTCTTTCCAGCGATTGACAATCTTGCAGAACAGTTCAGCCGTTACTCTGCAATCATAAATGGCGCTATGCGCATGGGCGGGCTCAAAGGGGATTTCCGCAGCCTCACAGGCTTTGGCTAGAACGGTTTGCCCGTAGGCCAGCCCAGCAAGAGAAGCGGTATCAAATGCTGAAAAAGGGTGAAAGGGATTGCGTTTTATTTTACAGCGCTCCACTGCCGCGTTGATAAAAGACAAATCAAAGGTGGCATTGTGTCCTACTAAGATTGCGCGGGTGCAATGGTTGCGTTTAACGGCCGCTCTAATCGGCCCAAGAATATTTGTCATCGCTTTGTGCTCGTTGACTGCAGAGCGTAGTGGGTTGTGTGGATCTATGCCAGTAAATTTGAGTGCGGCTTCTTCAATATTAGCGCCGATGAAGGGCTGTACGTTGTAAAAATGCTCGCTTTCGATTTCCATGATGCCTGCATCATTCATAGTTAGGCAGACGGCGGCGACCTCCAGCAAGGCATCGGTGTTTGCATTAAAGCCGCCTGTTTCTACATCGATAACGACGGGTAAAAATCCGCGAAATCGGCTGGCTATCAAGGGGTAGGTTTCGTCGCTCATTAAAAAGGCTCAGTCTTATTTAGTAGTGAATATAGTAGGGAATAGGGGGTTCTAGTTGGCGATTTGCCATGCAAGCTCTTCGTTCGCGCGAAGCGGGATCAGTGTTTCGCCGGCCATATCTAGCGAGGCAGGTACAGTCCAGGGCTTGCGAATCAAAGTGAGTGTTTGGGTGTTTCTGGGTAAACCATAGAAATCGGGGCCGAAAAAGCTAGCGAATCCTTCAAGTTTATCAAGGGCGTTGTGGGTGTCAAACACCTCGGCATAGAGTTCGATGGCAGTGGGTGCCGTATAGCACCCGGCGCAACCACAGGCGCTTTCTTTGGCGAGTTGCGTATGGGGCGCGCTATCGGTACCCAGGAAAAACTTTGGGTTGCCACTGATGGCGGCAGAAATTAAAGCCTGCTGGTGACGATTTCGTTTGAGTATAGGCAGGCAGTAATAATGAGGCTTGATGCCCCCCACGAGCATATGGTTTCTGTTGTAGAGAAGGTGGTGGGCGGTAATGGTCGCTGCGACGGTGTTATCGCTGTTTTCAATGAATCTAACGGCTTCTTCTGTGGTGATATGCTCGAGTATTAGTTTCAGTTTTGGAAATTTCTGTTTGAGCGGCTTCAAAATCGTATCGATAAAGACGGCTTCCCGGTCAAAGATATCGATATCTGTTTGGGTAACCTCACCATGTACAAGTAGCGGCATACCCAAGGCTTCCATGGCTTCGATTGCACTTGAGATTTTATTGACATCGGTGACGCCCGAATCAGAATTAGTGGTGGCGCCTGCCGGGTAGAGTTTTGCACCGTATACAAAACCACTGTTATGGGCTTTCTTTATTTCGCTGGCAGGGGTGTTGTCTGTGAGGTAGAGGGTCATTAGCGGGGTGAAGGTGGAGCTTGGCGGGGTGTTGGTCACGATGCGCTGCTTATAGGCTTCTGCCTGCTCTGTATTGGTAATAGGAAGCTGAAGGTTGGGCATAATGATAGCCCGACCAAAGCACCGAGCAGTGGCAGGCACGGTACTCTTTAAGCTTTCTGCATCCCTTAAGTGGAGGTGCCAGTCATCTGGCAGGGTGATTTGTAGTTGATTCATGTGCAGATAGCCTTAAACATATTTTGTGAGCTGCCGATGATAGAGATATGCCTTTGTGGAAT
>JAHRVS010000253.1 GCA_019090565.1 Gammaproteobacteria bacterium | reverse complement strand
GTGTCGATAGCAATGATGCGTTCTGCTTTGGCGAGTACCGCACCCTGTATGACGCTAAGCCCAATGCCTCCAAGGCCGAATATGGCCACACTGGACCCGGCTTCCACTTTCGCTGTATTGAGTACGGCGCCAATGCCAGTGGTAATACCGCAGCCAAGTAGGCAAACCTTTTCAAGTGGCGCCGCCGGATTGATTTTAGCCACGGATATTTCGGGCAGTACTGTATAGTTTGAAAATGTGGAGGTGCCCATATAGTGATAGAGGGTCTTACCATTGCGACGAAACCGGCTTGTGCCATCGGGCATAAGGCCTTTCCCTTGCGTTGTGCGAATAGCTTGGCACAAGTTGGTTTTCCCGGAAAGGCAGAATTTACATGTGCCGCATTCTGGCGTGTATAAAGGGATAACGTGATCTCCAGTCTTTACACTGGTGACGCCTGCCCCCACGTCAATCACCACGCCCCCTCCTTCATGGCCCAAAATGGAGGGAAATATACCCTCTGGGTCTGCACCTGAAAGTGTGTAGGCATCAGTGTGACAAACACCGGTTGCGACGAGCTTGATCATTACCTCACCGGCTTGCGGTGCTTGTATATCAATTTCGTCAATTTCAAGTGGTTTTCCTGGGGCAACTGCAATTGCGGCAATAGACTTCATAAGCTGTTCTCAACTTCCTGCTGGTGAGTGGTGCCGGAGGTGGTCTTGGCGCAGTGCTCAGTCCATAGGTGTATCCGCGCTAATTCAAAGCGTTGATCTAACGCTTCAGGCAGATTAGCGCCTTGTATGTTCAACCATTTAAGCTCTATATCAATTGCCGTATCGATAGTGCTGGGGTTCGTTGTTTGCGATTGAAGTGACTGGTCCTTTGTAGACTTCATTTCTTTTGATAGTCGGTCTACTTGGTAAGCCATGCGTTCGGCCTTCACCTCTTCTGGAGAGTCAAGGCCGGCAAGGATTTCCATACGAATACAAAGTAGGGATTTTATTTTATTTGTACTCTGGTGTTCATTTTTCGTTGTTGTAGTTTCTTTAGTGAGGATTGCTTGGAAACGCTTTAAAAATGGAGCTATCCAGGAATCAGGAATGCCCTCACTAAGTGCCCCCCACTTTTGTTGCAGTTGTTCTGCCGTTAAATCATCTGATTGTTGCGCGCTATTGTTTAGCCAGTCAGAAAGATCCCGAACTTTCTGAAGTTGTTTCTGTTGCTGAGAGGCTTTTGCAA
The DNA here is from genome assembly GCA_019090565.1 of Gammaproteobacteria bacterium. Classification (GTDB taxonomy): domain Bacteria; phylum Pseudomonadota; class Gammaproteobacteria; order Pseudomonadales; family UBA3067; genus UBA3067. Next base: position 1,935 of record JAHRVS010000253.1, on the reverse strand, counting down.
GCGTAAGCTGTACAGAAAAGGCTTCGGCGGCTTTCAGGTATCGTTTGCGAAGTGAAACAGCCTTATCTTTGGCGGATATTTTGAGTGCCTTAAGCCCTTTGTCTATTTGCGCAGGAAGGCGAGGGGATTCCAGTAATGACTCGGCAGGAGCCTTAGCAGCATTCTCTAGTTGTTCGCACAGCGCTACTGCTTGGTTTAACTGCTCTTTTTGTTCATCTTGTGCGCAGCGTCGTGAGTGAGCGCGGCGCTCAAAGATCATATCGCAGTGTTTACGGAATAACTTCCAAAGCTTTTCATCTTTTTTTCTTGGCGTTATGCCGATCGTTTTCCACGTAAATTGAAGTTGTTTGGCTTTTTCAATGGCTTCGTTTTCATCGTCGAGGGAAGATAAGTGTTCGGCTTCGTTTACGATGGCTTCTTTCTTCTCGATGTTGCGTGTCTGTTCTGCCCGTATAAGCTGTTCAAGTTGTCCAAGTAGGTCATTAAATTCTTTTTGTACGGCATTGCCTTTGGCGCGCTCAACGGGTGAGAAATTTTTCCATTGCTGTTTTGCAGTGCGGTTTATTTCTTGTGCTGCCGGCCAGTTTGCATTTTCCCAATCATTGCCATTGATGAACTGGTCTAACTGTTGGCAAATAAGTTCGCGCTCTCGAAGGTTGTTTTGCCGGACTTGTGCATTTTGAGCAAAAAACTCTTTGCACGGTTCATACGCCATATCGGAAGCGCTTTTAAATCGCACCCATAATGACTGATTATGAGAAGGGCCAGATTGCTTCCATTGCTCTTGCAGAAGTTGTATTTGTTTGGCTTTATCGTCGGGGTCGCATGGGTTTGAGGTAAGGGCTTCCATTTTTTCACAAAGTTCGGTTTTTTTATTTGCACTGGAAAAGCCTTGCCAGCCATTAAGCTCCTTTAGTTGCCCAGCTAGTCGAGAAAACTGTTGATGAGCACTTTTACTTTGGTCTAGTGCGCCCTCTTTTTCTGCCTGATGGATTTCTTTATGTAGTTGATTTGCCGCTTTTAGAGAGCCTTCTTCAATGGCATTGCTTAGGGATCGTAATTTTATCTTTATGGCATTGAGTTCTTTCTGAGCATCAAGGCGATTTTCTTTTTGTGATTTATTTTTATCGTTGAGTATGTTCGTGGCGCGGTCGAGAGGGCTAGGTTTAGGCGTGTTTTGAGGCCAAGAAATTTCGGCAAGGAGATCTCTAAGGTCGCTGGTTTGTTGGGGGTCGCCGTTTTGCTCGCAAAGTTGGTTTAATTGCTGGAGGCGTGCTTGATAACGTTGGTAAGCTTTTATGGTGAGCTCATAATCAGTGCTGACAAGATTGAAGTTTTTAACTAAAGCCGCAGAGGGCGCGGCCAAGGTACTGGCTGTTTGCCAAAGTGTTTGTTGTTCCTCCAGTGACGCAGCGTTAGCCGCTAGGTCGATGGGTTCAATTGGGATCAGGCGTTTCAGTTGATCGAAGTGGCGTTCAAGGGCTCGATGGGCCTTTATGAGATCATTGCTTGCTGTATGGGCCTGTAGCAGTTGTTGCGCTTTTGTTTTTTCTTCAAGGATTAGGGCCTGGCAACCTTGGCTTGCTTGTTGGAATTTTGTATCAAACTCTTCGTTACGAAACTGCGTATCGATCTCATTCCACTGTTGCTGTAGCAGTGCGAATTTTTGTGAGTATTGTGGGAAATAGGGCTTATTGGCGAGCTCGAATAGGGTGTCAAGGAGCTGGTCGCGAAGCTGAATGCTTTGTATTTGTTCCGCTCTTTTTGTGTTTTTAATCGTCAGGCGGTCTTTTACTAGTCTGTAGACGACTTTATCTCGGCCTCGTACCTGCTTGCTCAGTGAAGCCAGTAGGTCATAGCGGTGAACCATTTTTGCTGCCGCTAACCTGACCGCAGGGGAGTTGCTTTGGCCTGCTATTGCGGCAAGCTCCTCCT
>JAHRVS010000252.1 GCA_019090565.1 Gammaproteobacteria bacterium | reverse complement strand
GTATGACCTATTCAGAGGCCCTCCTTGTAAGTGATTTTTGGATTGGACGTATTACGCCTTAGCTAATATTGTGCCGTGCGCTGAAATTGTTGTTTTGGGTCAGCCTGTCTGATCAAAGCAGTCTATGCTTTTTAACTCTTTCACCATTATGGTACGCACTCATGAGTAATCCGCTCGATAGCGCCGGATCACAGCCCCCTGATATAAAAAATATAGACGCAGCCAGCATTCGCTGGTCAAAAGAACTGGATTGGATTGTCATAGGTAGTGGAGGCGGTGGTTTAACCTCTGCTATTACGGCCCATAAACATGGCCTTGAAACGCTGATTGTTGAAAAAACGCCCTATGTGGGAGGGACCACTGCTCGGTCTGGGGGCGGGGTTTGGATTCCTGGGAACAGTCTGTACAACCTGGATAAGACCATTGATACCCAGGAAGATATCAAGGCTTACCTGAATGCCACCATCGGTGATAGTTCCCCTGAGCCTCTTAAAGCCGCTTATATGAAAAATGGTCCGAGAATGATCGACTTTATTGAGCGAAATTCTCACCTTAAATTTCGACTAACTCCCAGGTATGCGGATTACTATCCAGAGAAACCGGGCGGGCGTATCGCGGGGCGATCCATGGAGCCGGTGCCGTTTGATGCGAAATGCTTGGGAGACGAACTAAAAAACCTGCGTGAGTCGGTGTTACCTGTTGCGCGTGGTGCTGGTATAGGATTAACCCAGGCGAGGGATCTTTATTATGTGATGCGCGAGATGCGTGAGAAAGACAGGCTTTCCGCAGTGGCGCGTTTTATCTACACCGCAATCACTGATTTCCTATTTGGTAGAACCACGACCTCGCTGGGGCAGGCGATTATTGCCCCACTGTATTATTCGATTTTAAAGCAAGAAATTCCCATTGAGATTAATACGCCGTTTACGGGGCTCGTCGTAGAAGATAAACGGGTTGTCGGCATTGCTGTGAGCAATGCACAGGGTGAGTTTTATTATAAGGCCCGCAAAGGTGTTTTATTTGCCACAGGTGGTTTTGCACAAAACCAAAAAATGAGAGAAGAATATTTGCCACAACCCACGGGGGCTCAGTGGTCCTTGACCGCAGAAGGTGATACTGGCGATGCTATCATCGCGGGAAAGCAGCTGGATGCGAAGTTGGGGCTGATGGATGAGGCTTGGTGGACGCCCGTTAGCCACATGACCGGTAATGCCGATCCATATTTTAATATTTGCGAAAGATCAGCGCCAGGCACAATCGTCGTCAATCCCCTGGGCCAGCGCTTCGTAAATGAAGCGGCGCCCTATTGTGATTTTGTGAAAGGGATGTACAAAAGTCAGGATAAGCCTACAGGCTACCAGCCTTGTTGGCTAATTATGGATGCCCAGCATCGGCGTCGCTATACGCTAGGTTCGACGCCACCCTTGATACCGCTGTTAGGCAAGTATTTTAAATCTGGTGAGTTTATAAAAGCGGGTAGTATTCAGGAGTTAGCACAAAAAACCAAGGTACCCTTTGAAGCCTTGAGTGAAACACTACAGAAGTTTAACAAAGACTGTCTGACACACAAAGACACTGAATTTAAACGTGGTGATAGCGCTTATGATAATTACTTCGGCGATGGCAGTATGCCTAATCCAAACTTAGAGACCATCGAAAAAGCACCGTTTTATGCGGTAAAATTGTTTCCTGGAGATATCGGTACGCGCGGTGGTTTGGTCACCAATGAGCACGCACAGGTACTCAGTAATGAGGGTAATCCTGTTGAAGGTTTATACGCGACGGGTAATGCCATGGCGAGCGTGATGGGGCACTCTTACCCTGGGCCAGGCTCTACCATCGGGCCTTCAATGACGTTTGGTTACGTGGCAGCGATGCACGCAGCTGGAGAGGGTTGATTACTCCAGCCTAGACTCAGGATTTTAACAGGGCTCAGTGGCTATTGAGCCCTGTTAAAATTAACGCAATAGATAATACAAATTTGAATACGTATACTTTTTCGGCATGCACTTTCGATTAGACTAAATTTTCTTTGTTAGATTGCACTGGCCCACTGAGGGAGGATAAACGCGGGGCTATTGATGAGCAGTTACCGCCTATTCTCCAGCGCTTGGGTATTAAGCCTGAAAACTGGGTTGACTCTGTTTCTCACTTCCAGAAATACTTTTTTGATGCGGCCGGTACGCTTTCTTCCCTTGAGCATTTCAGGGTGAGGAGAAATAAACTGGGCTCAAAGCAAGCCGGTGGGGTAGCGCCCATAGCGTGGGTTAGAGGGAAGGGTGCTTCGAAGAAGCTGTATGGCTAGGTTGTTGTTTTCTTTCTGACGATGAGTGCGACGCAGGCGCCTGAGTGGTGTTTTATTGTGGCGTGGTGTTTGTCCCCTTGCCATCAAACACAATACACAGCAGCAACAATCACTCTGCTTGATTTGCTGCTCACTAATCGATACGCAATCGGGCAGTAAAAATAAAAATTCATACCGATGTATGATTGCAAGACCTGATCGGGGTTGTCTAATAACTGACCCCATTATTCTTCTCTGGATTTCTAGTTAGGCTGATCTAGTCTAACGCGTTAAATAAGCGTCATGCCGAGTTTTAGGAGTACAATCAGAATGTATACAACTATATAGACAATTACGAGCGACGGACATGGAAAAGCAACACGCTAATGTGGTGGACGTAGTAGCAAAGGCCCTTTTTTATGGGGAAGTAAGCATAGATAACGGGCGCATTGTCGCTATTGATGTGCTTGGAGACGTGCAACCAAGCCAGCCCTATCTTTTGCCGGGTTTTGTGGATGCCCACGTACACATTGAAAGCTCGATGTTAATGCCCGATGAGTTTGCTTTTGCAGCGTTAGAAAAAGGTACTTTGGCGTCGGTATCTGACCCCCATGAAATCGCCAATGTGCTAGGTGCCGAGGGTTTGCAACTGATGCAGCGGCGCTCGGCGTTAACGCCATTCAAAATTCTGTTTGGGGCACCTTCTTGTGTGCCTGCTACGCCCTTTGAAACGGCTGGCGCAGCAGTCAATGCTCAGGACATACATCAATTGTTTGCATCGGGGGATGCAGGTTACCTGTCAGAGGTGATGAACTTTCCTGGTGTATTAAACAATGACCCAGAGCTTATGAAAAAAATCGCAGCGGCAAAAGCGATGGGCCTGCCTATTGATGGCCACGCCCCTGGTCTCAAAGGTGATGCCGCTGCCAAGTATGCCAGCGCCGGTATTACGACAGACCATGAATGTACAAGCTTACAGGAAGCCCATGACAAGTTAGCTGCGGGAATGTCGATACTCATTCGAGAAGGCTCCGCCGCGAAAGACTTCCCTGTGTTGCATCCTTTGCTTTCCAGTCATCCTGATGCCGTGATGTTATGCAGTGATGATAAGCACCCAGATGACCTGCTGGAAGACCATATTCGGGAGCAGGTAAAAAGCGCATTGTCCTTAGGGCATTCCCTATTTAATGTATTACGAGCAGCCACCTTTAATCCCGTTACACATTATGGAATATCGTTAGGGTTGTTGCAGGTGGGTGATGCATTTGATGCAATATTGGTTCGTGATCTTAATGATTTTCATATTATATCAGCGTGGATCGAGGGTAAGCAGGTGGTTGAGAACGAGGTTTGTTTACTGCCTCATCACCCCCCAGAGTGCCTGAATCATTTTATGGCAGAAGCTGTCACCGTTGAGACCTTACGTTTGCCACACCCAGGCTTACTATGCCGTGTTATTGTGGCCCAGGATGGGCAATTGCTAACGCGCCAGCAGATTGCTCCGATGCCAGAAAAGAATGGCATGGTAGAGGCTGACCTCGAAAATGATGTGCTTTTTCTCACTGTGATCAATCGTTATCACTCCGCACCCCCCGTGGTGGCTTTGGTTAAAGGGTTTGGATTATTAGATGGCGCGATCGCTAGTAGCGTAGCCCATGATTCTCATAACATTGTCGCGGTGGGAACATCACCAGAATGGCTTGAAAAAGCGGTCAATGAAGTGATTCGACATAAAGGTGGGCTAGCAACAGCAAGCCCCAGCGGGCTTGATAGCTTGCCTTTACCCGTGGCGGGTTTAATGAGTGATCGCCCCGCAGACATTGTTGGGCCGGC
>JAHRVS010000251.1 GCA_019090565.1 Gammaproteobacteria bacterium | reverse complement strand
GGAATTTCGCCAAGAATAGGATAGACGTAGTATCCGAATTCCTTTCCAAATTGATCTTTGCGGCGATCAGGAGCCGCTTCGGTTCTAAAAGTCAGCCCCGTTAACAACAGTAGCGAAAAAATCAGCAGGTGTTTTTGCATATCTTTGGACTCGACATTGGCAATATGAATTAGTCTGAAATAGGCGTTGTATCGTCCTTTTCATTACTGCCTGGGTTAGCCTTATTTACCGGTACTATAAGCTTCCAAGCCAATACATTACTGCAAATGAAATAAAGATAGGGCGAATTCAACTTCCAAGTGCACCGTCACTTTAGCCGAAATAAACCTCTGCTGGTGCCAGCTAATTTAAGATTTTTTTAGGGTGATTATTGATTGTATCGATTATGCATTGTAGTTGTCTATTTCTGACGCCAGAAAACGAGATTCCCTTTGGAAGATGCCGCCTTGATAGTGCGTTGGTATGTTCATTGGTGCCTCGCTGCCAGGAGCAATAAGGGTCCGCAAAATGGACGTCAATATTAAGGGCACCTCTAAAAATGCATTTTTAGAGCTTGCCCTTAAGCTTAATCTGATGGTTTTTCCTCTTTCAATGATTCTGTTTGCTTAAGTTTGAGACGATGCTTTTGTGCCAGAAGGAGGCTGTAAATTAATTATCTCGACCTTCTTTCAATTCGATAATTCGTAAAGGAGACATTCCAATTTTTAGAAAATAGCAACACGGTTTGTTTGTTTCTGTAGAGCTCGCGCAATAAACCGTGCGCTATTTCTGGGTTTTACTTTTCTTCTTTCTCCGTTGTACTTTAATTTCTTTGCCCTTAAATATTTCATTGTTAAATAGCCCGTAGCCCTTTTTTAACGTTTCGCTCATATAGAAATCTTTCTGAAAATCCTTATCCTTCCATACGTACCAGTCATCTGTTTCTACCCCTTCATATTCAAGAATTAGTACTGCGCCACCTGGTGATTTTCCTTTATTGCTGATGTGCTGTTCGGTGTGGTCATGATTAATCCAGACTCCTGGGTTATCCATACGCACGATCACATCCAGACGGCCGCCGCTGGGAATATTCACCACGTCGGCCCAGTAGGGTGAGCTCAGTGGTAAACCATCTTGATGGGTGACGAACATATCGTGACCATGCGTGTGGAATGCCACGGGGATGGTGGCGCCGTAGAGCCTTAAGCGAAGCACGTCCCCTTCTTTGACGCGCAGCGGCTGCGTGAGCGGGAAGGATTTCCCGTTGATAGAGAAGTAGTCCAGAACTTCGCCTGCGGCACCGCCCTTGCCATACTCCATGGCGACTTCAGAGTTCCATCCGGAGAACATTAATATGGCGTCTTTGCTTACTTCTTTTTCAATCGGCAGGGGGTCTTTAGGGTCTACAATGAGCGGCCCCCACATGCCGCGTAAGCCGACATGCTCGGGCACATTAACGTGGCAGTGATACCATAAGCTGCCCACGCGGTCTGCTTTGAAGCGGTAGGTATAGCTTTCGCCCGGCTCGACGGATAACTGCGTTATGCCCGGTACGCCATCGCTGCGCCAAGTGCCTTTTTGATGAATACCATGCCAGTGTACGGTATGGTTGGTTGTGGAGTTGTTGGTCAGAATGACTTCTACATCATCGCCCTCTTGTACATGCAGCAATGGGCCAGGAACCTGGCCGTTGTAGGCCCACACCTTTGATTTGAAACCGGGAGCAATTTCCAACTCAAGCTCCTCAACGGAAAGTTCGAATTTATGTGACTCCGCTTGGGCTGATCCATGGCCTAGTGTCAGCAGGAAAAGAATAAGACCCAGAAGATTTTTTGCATGGCATCTATTCATCATTGGCTTCCTGTTTTAGATAGAATGCGGAGATAAGCCACGAGCGCATGTATCTCATCATCATTCAGGTTGGCATCCCAATTGGGCATAAGTGCTGATTTGTCTACGGCCTTGCCGCCGTCTTTAATGGCTTTAAAGAGATCGGCATCGTTACGGGTTTGCATTTCTGCAGTTTCGGTATGATCTTTTGGCGCTACTTCCATATCGGGGGAATTCACACCGAAACCATCGCCTTCCACGCCGTGGCATTGTGCACAATAAGCGCGATACAGGGTTCGCCCATGTTCTGCATCAGCAGCCACCAATACCTGGCTGTTAGTGAGGGTGATAAACAAAGCTAGAGTGGCCAATAATGATGTTTTCATGCTTACTTGGCCTCTAGTAGTTTTAGATAATCCACCAGCTTGTAGACTTCTTTGTCCGGTAGGTGTCGATTTGGCATGAGGCTTTTCCTTTCCCAGGCCTGCGGGTTGCGGATATAAGAGGACAGGAAGTGTTCCTGCAAGCGTTCGGCGGCGGTATAGAGCTCAGGGCCGGAAACGCCTCCAAAATCTGGCTGGTCGCGATGGCATGAAGAGCAACCTTTAAATTTACTAAAATTCATTGCCCCCATTCGTTTGGATATTTTTTTGGGCGTGTAATTTTCTTGTGTCATCAAGTCACTTTTTGCAGTTAAGGTCATTAGGTAAGCGGCGCTGTCTTGTGCATGATGTTTAGAAAGTGTTACGTGGGCTGGGTTTGGTAAACTGCTCTCATTGATGACATCGCCTTCATCCGTTACCTCGGTGTGGTTGGCAAAAAACATTCCGCTGGGGCGAATTCGTTGGGGTTTCTGTAGCCACTTAACGAGCCAGGCCTTGCGGTATT
>JAHRVS010000250.1 GCA_019090565.1 Gammaproteobacteria bacterium | reverse complement strand
GTCGTGGGGACCTTGCTCAACGCAAGTTAATTCCAGCTTTATTTCAGCTGCACAAAAATGGTTCGTTGAAGCCAGGAAGCCGTATAATTGGGCTATCGCGCGGCACTTTAAGTTCTGAGGAGTATCACAAGGTACTATTTGACGCATTCGAAGCCTATACCGCTGAGCCCATTGGTGCCTCTGAGCAATGGAAAAGCTTCACACAGTGCATCACCTTTTTGACGCTCGATGGGAATAGCCAGCGCGATTTTCTTAAGTTATCGCAGCTACTTGCCGAACGAGATGACATTCATCGTATTTTCTATCTGGCGACACAGCCTAGCCTGTATGTACATATTTGCAGGCACCTTGCAGACAATCACCTCATCACGGAAAATTCACGGGTCATACTAGAAAAACCCATCGGCCATAACCTTAAGACCGCGCAGGACATCAACCACCATGTCTCCACCTGGTTTAGCGAAGCGCAGACTTTTCGCATCGACCATTATCTAGGAAAAGAAACTGTACAAAACCTATTGATTTTGCGCTTTGCCAACAGCCTGTTTGAGTCCCAGTGGAACAATCGTCACATTGACCACATACAAATCACCATTGCAGAAGGTATTGGGGTGGGTAGTCGCGGTAGTTTTTTCGAGCAAGTTGGCACAATGCGAGACATGGTGCAAAATCATCTACTCCAATTATTATGCATTATTGCCATGGAGCCCCCTTACAGTGCATCCCCCGATGCCATTCGCGATGAGAAGCTAAAAGTTCTCAAGGCATTGCGACCTCTTGACGAGGATGACCTTCAAAACAATGTCGTGCGCGGGCAGTATTCACGTTCAAACAATGCTGCAGAAAAATTGAAGGCTTATCGGGATGAAGATGACGTTCTCCATACAAGCAATATCGAAACATTCGTTGCATTAAAGGTAGAGATTAATAATTGGCGCTGGTCTGGGGTGCCCTTCTACTTAAGAACGGGAAAGCGCATGGACACAAGTTTATGTGAAATTGTGGTTGAGTATAAAAAAATCCCTCACTCTGTATTTAGCGCTTTGAATGTATCCCCTGCTCCCAATAAACTAGTCATCCGCCTACAGCCAGATGAAAGCATCAAATTAGGTATTTGTGGGAAACAACCCGGGCCGGGCATGCATATTCAAACAACTGAGTTAAACCTGAATCCCTATAGAACCCTTAACAAGCCCCCTACCAGTGCCTACGAACACCTGCTACTGGATGCCATCAATGCCAATACAACGCTTTTTATGCGGCGCGATGAGCTAGAAGCCGCCTGGCAATGGGTAGACCCCATCATTGAAAGCTGGGCCAACCAAAACCGAACCCCAGAGATGTACCCCGCCGGTTCGTGGGGCCCCGCTGGCGCCACGGAACTGCTTGCCCGAGATGGCAGGCAATGGAATGAAAGGAGCCAAAGTGATGATAGTCAATGAGCATCTTTTTACAGATATGCGTGCATTGAAAACTGCATTAACCGAGGCCTTGCTTGCCGCCCTTTCTAAAGCCATTTCAATAAAAGGTCATGCCGTGATGGCCCTTCCTGGTGGCACCACACCGGTACCGTTATTCAAAGCCCTCGCCAAGAAGAAGTTCAATTGGTGCAACGTAACCATTACGCTTACGGATGAGCGGTGGGTAAAAAACACGCATGAAAATAGCAATGAAGGCCTCTTGCAAACCCATTTGCTTGATTATTGCAACGCGGTCTTTGTGCCTCTAAAAAATGATGCCTCCACCGCAAAAGAAGGCCAACGTATCACCGAGCAAAAACTTTCCCGTATTATTTACCCCATGGATATATGCATCGTCGGTATGGGAGAAGATGGCCACATTGCATCGATATTCCCAGACTCCCCTCAGCGAGAGTCGGCAATTGATCAGCACAATGACCAACACTGCATAGCAATAAGCCGAGCTAATTCTCCACAAGAACGACTATCTCTCACGTTAAATACTCTAATCAACACACATAAAATAATTTTGCTTATCCAGGGTGATCAAAAACGCAAGGTCTACTTGAAAGCAAAAGATAGCATTGAAAATACCGATTCCCCGATTGGCCAAATGCTTCATCAAAGCCAAGCACCTATTGATGTCTACTGGACTGCCTGATGCCAATACACCCCGCGGTCCAAAAAGTCAGCCATGCCATAGCAACTCGCAGCATTGATTCCAGAAAACAATACTTGCAACAAGTCAGTTGTCAGCAGCGCCTGCACTGGGCTGAACTAGGCCCAACCAATCTCGCACACGCCTTTGCCAGCTCTAGCGACAAGGAAAGGTTGATTCTCAGAACAAAGGAAGCCGGTCAAAATATTGCTATTGTAACGGCCTACAATGATATGGTTTCGGCTCACCAACCTTATCAAAATTACCCCAAGCAAATTAAACGCGCCCTTAACGAAGAGGGGGCCATTGCTCAAGTAGCCGGTGGTGTTCCCGCAATGTGCGATGGCATAACCCAAGGCTACGACGGCATGGAGCTATCTCTTTTTAGTCGGGATGTCATTGCCCAGTCCACAGCCGTTGCGCTTTCCCACCAGCTATTTGACGGTGTCATTTTACTCG